>NZ_JAUTAR010000001.1:300000-600000 GCF_030818695.1 Chryseobacterium sp. SORGH_AS_0447
CTTCCGGACATCGGAACGGAAATCGCTGAACTGGAATCTAAAAATTTATCCAAAGAGGAAGAATTTGAAGCAAAGGAAAGGTTGTTCTCTGATTTTGCAGAAAAATCCGAAAGGGTACATACCATGAGCCAGTTGCTTAAAGCGTATACATTATTCGAAAAAGATGATGAATATGTAGTAATCGACGGAGAAGTAAAAATCGTTGATGAGCAGACCGGGCGTATCATGGAAGGAAGACGTTATTCCGATGGTCTTCACCAGGCTATTGAGGCGAAAGAAAACGTAAAGATCGAAGCGGCAACCCAGACGTTTGCGACCATTACCCTTCAGAACTATTTCCGTATGTACAACAAACTTGCGGGGATGACGGGTACTGCTGAAACGGAAGCGGGAGAGCTTTGGGAAATCTATAAGCTGGATGTGGTGGTAATTCCTACCAACCGTCCGATTTTAAGACATGACAGACAGGATCTTGTTTTCAAGACCAACAGAGAAAAATACAATGCCGTAATTGAAGAAATTGAAAGATTGACGGCAGCAAAAAGACCGGTACTTGTAGGAACTACTTCCGTAGAGATTTCACAGTTGCTTTCAAAAGCATTACAGCTGAGAAAAATCCAGCACCAGGTTCTTAACGCGAAACTTCACAAAAAGGAGGCAGAAATTGTAGCTGGTGCAGGTCAGCCGGGTGTTGTAACCATCGCCACCAACATGGCGGGTCGTGGTACCGACATCAAGCTTTCCAAAGAAGTAAAAGAAGCCGGAGGTTTAGCCATTATCGGAACCGAAAGACACGATTCCAGAAGGGTAGACCGACAGCTGAGAGGTAGAGCGGGACGTCAGGGAGATCCGGGAAGCTCACAGTTCTATGTATCTTTGGAAGATAACCTGATGCGTTTATTCGGTTCGGAAAGAATCGCTAAAATGATGGACCGGATGGGCCATAAGGAAGGTGAAGTTATTCAGCATTCCATGATCAGCAAGTCGATCGAAAGAGCTCAGAAAAAAGTAGAGGAAAATAACTTCGGAACCAGAAAGAGACTTCTTGAATATGATGACGTGATGAACAAGCAGCGTGATGTAATCTATAAAAGAAGAAAGAACGCTTTGTTCGGGGATCACCTGAAGTATGATATTACCAATATGATCTTTGATGTGGCAAATTCTATTGCTGCAAAAGGAAAAGCTTCAGGAAGCTATAAAGATTTCGAATACGAAATCATCAAGACTTTCACTATGGAATCTCCGGTTTCTGAAAACGATTTTAAATCCAAAACCGTTCAGGACTTAACGAATATTCTGTTTAAAGCTGCTCAGGAAGATTACCAGATGAAGCTGAACCTGTTGAAGGAGAAATCATTCCCGATTATTGAGAATGTATACCAGAACCAGGGGTCGATGTTCAGAATGATCCAGGTTCCTTTTACGGACGGGCATAAAACGATGACTATCGTTACTGATCTTAAGGATGCTTATGAAACGCAGTGCGACAGCCTGATCAACGATTTTGAGAAGAATATCACGTTATCCATCATCGACGAGAACTGGAAACTGCACCTTCGTGAAATGGACGATTTAAGAAGATCTTCACAGGGAGCCGTATATGAGCAGAAGGATCCGTTGGTGATTTACAAGCAGGAATCTTTCCACTTATTCAGTGAAATGATCGATAAATTGAACAAAGAAATTATCTCATTCTTATATAAAGGAGAAATTCCGGCATAAGAAATAATAATTTTAAATACATAAACCGCTTCAGGATGGCCTGGAGCGGTTTTTTGCTATTCATGGGATATTAAATCTATGATAAATATCAACTTATTAATTTATTTAGAATAATTAAAAACAATATATTTGCAAAAAATTTGTGTTTCATGAAAAATGTACTGATCTGCGCTTCACTGTTAGGTTCCATGCTAACTTTCGCCCAGGAAAAAGATACGATTAAGTCGAATGATATCGAAGAAGTTGTTGTAAACGGTAAATATTATAAAAAATACGTCGAGAAAGAAGGATCTTCTTCTATCCGTCTGGATGAGGAACTGATAAAGATTCCTCAGAATATTTCCATTATTACCAATAGGGCTTTAGAAGATCAGCAGGTCACTACCATGAGCGACGGTGTTCTCAGAAACGTTGCCGGAGCCCAAAGGCTGGAGCACTGGGGAGATATGTACACAAGAGTGAACATGAGAGGTTCCAGAGCTGCCGCTTTCATGAACGGGGTAAACGTAACTTCAAATTGGGGTCCGTTAAGTGAAGATATGTCTTTTGTGGATCACATCGAATTTATCAAAGGGCCGTCAGGATTCTTAATGTCGAATGGTGAGCCGAGCGGTATTTACAATATCGTAACCAAAAAGCCTACCGGACAATCTTTAAACGGTTCTGCCAGAGTAACCCTGGGAAGCTTCAATATGTACAGAGGCGAAACGGATATCGATACCAAGATTACCGACAAAGTAGCATTCAGATTAAACTTAATGGCTCAGAACAGAAAGAGTTTCAGAGATTATGAATTTAACGACCGTTACATCATCAATCCTTCCCTAAAGGTAAATCTTACCGATAAAACAACTTTAACGGCAGAATATATCTATCAGAAAGCAAAAATGTCTGAAGTAGGTTCTGCTTATGTTTATAGCTTTGAAGGATACGGAACTAAACCTGTAGAATATTCTATAACAGATCCAGGAATTGATCCAACAAAAGTAACAAACAATACAGTAAATGTTAATCTACAGCATAAATTCAACGAAAACTGGAAATTAACAACCCAACTTACTTATGTAAATGAATATACAATGGGTAGCGATATCTGGCCCGGAGAATTCATATCCAATACACAGTTCATTAGGACATTAAATTTTTGGGAAGCAGATAATACTATGAAGTTTGGGCAAGCCTTTTTAAATGGTTACGCAAAAACAGGAGCTGTATCTCATAAAATATTAGTGGGTCTTGACCTAGGCTCTAAAAGATATTTGGCAGACTGGTCTAAATCCGGTCCGCTAGATACAAAGGCAAATCCTTTTGATCTTAATTCAACAACGTACAGTCCGCCAAGTGCTGGATATCCTCATTTTACAACTGATGGAAAATCGTTATTAGAAAGAGCAACACCTTACGGTACTATTGAACAAAACTATACAGGTCTCTATCTACAGGATGAATTAGGTTTCTTTGATGACAAATTAAGATTAACCTTAGCTGCCAGACATACCACAGTCAGCCAAAATGATTATGGTACAGACAAAAAAGCAAGCAGAATTACACCACGTATAGGATTAAGTTATTCTGTAGATGGAAATACTTCGGTATATGCATTATATGATCAGGCATTCGTTCCGCAGGCAGGCTTCCTAAGAAATGGAGAAATCGCAAGCCCGATTACCGGAGATAATATAGAAGTGGGTGTAAAAAGAGACTGGTTCGGTGGAAAATGGAATACAACCCTATCCCTTTATAACATTAATAAAAACAATGAGCTTATCAGTGATCCAAACAATCTTCCGGGAGAGAGATTCTCTATTGTATTGGGTAAATCCAGAGTTCAGGGAGTTGAATTCGATCTGAAAGGAGAAATCGCAAGAGGATTCAATGCCATATTCAACTACGCTTTCACGGAAAATAAAATAACAGAGTCCAACGATCCGACCGCTAATCCGGTAGGCATGAGAATTCCGGGATATGCAAAACATACGATTAACGGATGGTTAAACTATACGTTCACAGAAGGAACACTGGAAGGATTCGGATTAAGTTTCGGAGGAACATTCTTAGGCGACAGAAGTACCTGGAACTGGGGAACTGCCGGAACGCAGAATATGAATGATTACCTTAAGTTTGATGCAGGTTTATCCTGGGAAAATACAAAATTCAGAGTGGGATTAAACGTCTTCAATGTATTTGACCGATACCTGTACTCCGGATCTTACTATGGTTACGGCGGATACTATTACTACCAGGCCGAAGCCCCAAGAAATTTCAGACTTTCAATAGGATATAAATTTTAAATAATTAAAAGTTAACCCCTCAAAAGGTTAACTTTTTTCTCATGAGAAAGAAGCATCATCATAAAAAGAGCCCTTCTTTTACCAAAAAATGGTCTGCCAAACTGCACTTGTGGTTTGGCTTGTCCGTTGGACTGATCGTTTTCATTGTTTCATTATCGGGAACAATGTATGTTTTTAAAGATGAAATCCAGCATCAGCTCCGGAAAGAAGCAATGTACGTAAATGCTGAAACGATTACACAACAGCCGCTTTCCATCGAAACATTAAAGGAAAAAGTATCTCTGGAGCTGAACGAGAAATATCCGATAAGCTCCGTTGAAATCCCTTTAGCCAAAAACAGGGCGTACGAATTCCTGTATTATGAGAAGGATAAAAAAGCATGGAATTACTTCGATGAAGTAAAAATCAACAAACTGGTGTATGTAAACCCGTACACGGGTGAAGTTTTAGGGATCTACAATGAGAAATACGACCTCTTCCCCATTTTGAAATCAATTCACTGGAGCCTACTTTTAAAAGCCGACTGGGGAAAATATGTGGTGGGAATTCCGGTGGTCCTTTTTATTATCATGCTGATCACGGGTATCATTTTATGGTGGCCTAAAAACAAAAAAGCACGGAAAGGAAGATTCTGGTTCGACTGGAAAAATGTGAAAACCTGGAAACGCAAAAACTACGACCTGCACAATGTATTAGGATTTTACGCTTCTTTTATTGCCCTGCTGATGAGCCTATCCGGAATTTACTTTGCTTATCCGTGGGTAAAAAACACTTTCAACCTGGCATTGTCCGGCTCAGTGGAGCTGCCAAAAGAAAAAGAAATGAAATCCCAGGATTCTTTACATGGAAAAAATAATGCGGTTTATGATCTTACCGCCCGGGAAACAAGAAAGCTGTATGCCACCTCATCAAGCTTCAGAATTCCGCTAAACGGAAAAAATAAAAAAGGAAAGACGTTAAAAAATATTCCGGTAACGGTTTACGGTGAAGACGGACGATTCGCTGTCCGGAACCAACTGGCTTTTGATAAATTTTCAGGAAAACTATTAATAAACAAACCCCATCAGCAGCTTAATGCTGCAGAGCAATATGCCCACGCCAACTATGACATCCATACCGGTTCTTATTTTGGAATGGCAGGAAAAATCATCTGGTTTATCGCAGGACTAATCTGCACCTCACTGCCCGTCACCGGATTTTTGGTATGGCTGGGGAAAAAGAAGAAAAAAGGAATTAAAAAAGCATCATGAAGAAAATCATTTTATCGGCAGCTGCCTTGGCTGCTATTGGCGTTACCGCACAACAAAAGGACTCTCTACAGGTTAAAGACGTAGATGAAGTAGTTCTTACCGCTTCACGGAAAAAAGAAAGCATCAAGGAAGTTCCCGGTTCTGTAACGATCGTCAGCCAGAAACAGATCCAGTCCCAGCTTACCGTAAATTCCGACATCAGCAATATTTTACAATACACTGTTCCCAGTCTTGCTCCCAGTTCGGGAACAACAACCAATAGCGGCCAGACCCTTAGAGGAAGACAGGTTCTTGTCCTGATCGACGGCATCCCGCAGTCCACTCCCCTACGGAACGGCGCAAGGGATATCCGGTCGATCGATCCCTCCGTTATTGAAAGAATTGAAGTCATCAAAGGAGCAACCTCCATTTATGGGAACGGATCGGACGGGGGAATCATCAACTACATCACGAGAAAAGCAAGCGGGGACCGCAGGATTTCAGGACAGTCGCAAATCGGGATTACCGGGCAATTGTACGGAGGAACGCTGGGTTTCCGTGCTAGCCAGTTCCTGACAGGAAAAATCACTTCGAAATTTGATTATGCCGCATCCCTGGCCTACGAGAGAACCGGATATCTGAAAGATGCTGATGGTGTCAACCTCAGCCCGACGTACAGCACCGCCAAAATGGACAATTACAACGGGATGCTGAAGCTGGGATATAACCTGAATAACAACCAGCGAATAGAAGCTTCCTATATCGGGTACGCTTCAAAATCCGATCTGGATCTTGGCCTTAAAACCGGGAAATATGGCATTACGCCAACCGTTGGGGAAGGATCTTCCAAAAATCAGGAGCTTACCCCGCAGGGAACACCGAGAAACCACAACTTCAAAATCAGTTATGACAACCAAAACCTGTGGGCAGGAACATCGCTGAACGTCAACCTTTATCTTCAGGATTTCAGAACGGTGTACGGATACAGCGACACCTTTCTGAACGGCGGCCAGTCCAACGTCATTTCAAAGAAGAAAGGAGCGCGGTTCAATTTTGACACGCAGCTTTGGAATACGCAGAATTCCCAGGGAGAAGTTCTCTATGGAGCCGATATTTTAAATGATCAAACCGTGCAGAAGCTGGAAGACGGACGATACTGGACTCCGGATATGGATATGACCAACATCGCCCCGTTTATGCTGGTAAAGATTGATTTATTTAAAAAGCTGATCCTGAAAGGTGGCCTGCGCTACGAAAACATCAAAGTAAAGGTCGGTGATTTCAACACCCTTTCCACCATTAAAAACGACGGTACCTTTACCAAAAGTATTTTTGTAAAAGGTGGCGACCTGGAGTACAATGCTTTGGTGGGAAACATCGGATTCCGTTACAATTTCAATCCTCAGATCAACCTCTTCGGAAGCTTTTCACAGTCGTACTCCATCAACGAGCTGGGAAGAATCCTGAGAACATCAACTGCTGATACCATCAGTAAGCTGGAAACCAAACCTATTATCGTAAACAATTATGAATTGGGTGCTACCGGGCAGATCACCAAATGGCTGAATTACGAAATAACATCCTATGTAAGTACGTCCAAACTGGGAGCAACCTTTGTTCAGAGTCCGGACCGGTCACTGACGATCCAACGAGCTCCGGAAGTGGTGTACGGTGTTGAAGGATTCCTGCATTTCAATCCGGCACAGTGGATCAGTTTCGGAGGAAGCTACAGCTGGATAGAAGGCATCACTTCCCCGAAAGACGACGGCGATTATTCAACCAAAATAAACAACAGCCGGATTTCGGCTCCCAAGATCCTGGCTTATGTGCAGGTAAGACCTGTCCCGAACGTATCGGTAGGTCTGGATATGCTTCATGCATTCGGACAGGACCGTTTCCAGCCGAACGCCAAAACAGGACTGTATACCTATGGCGAAGGCAAGGTTCCGGAATACACCGTTTTCAACTTTAAATCAAGCTACGACATCAATAAGAGCTGGAAGGTTTCTGCGGGGATCGAAAACCTGTTCAATAAATCTTATCAACCTGCTATCGCCTGGTGGGCGGCACGGGACAGCGATTTCGTCAATGCATTGGGAATGAGGGGAACCCTGATCGTGGAATATAAATTTTAAATATAAACAGGCTTTGTAACTCTAAAAGCCGCAAAGACTATCATATTACACAGATCTAATTTAAAGCTTAAAGTTATTTTTTAGGTTGTGTACCCCATAAAGCTCTTGAAATTTTTCGAGAGCTTTTTGTTTTGAAGCAGGCCTTAATAAACCGCATCAACATTCTTCATCTCTCCGTTGGTGAACCAACTAAAATATCTTCGACGAAATTTCGTTAATTATAAGTATTCTAAATAAAAATTAAAACATTATCTTTGCCGGAATTAAGGAAGACATGAGGAAAAAGCATCATAAGAAAAAGCCGAGCGCCTTTAAGAAATGGACCGGGAAACTGCATTTGTGGCTGGGCCTGGGTGTTGGATTTCTGATTTTCATTATCTCGATTACCGGCGCATTGTATGTTTTTAAAGATGAAATTGAAAACGCTACCCGGAAAGACGTTATTTATCATAACGAGCAGAATATCGACCGGAAGCAGGTTCTTCCGATCAGGGCGCTGGAAAAAGCGGTAGTGCAGCAGGTGAAAGAAAAGTACCCAGTACACTGGGTGAATATCCCGATCGACAAAAAAATGTCCTACCTTTTCTACTGGTACGAGCATAACCCAGACGGCTGGAATTATTTTGATGAATTTCCTATTTATAAAGTTGCTTACGTCAATCCTTACACCGGGCAGGTTCTGAGAACCTACGACGAGAAAAACGGATTCTTCCAGATCGTTAAGATGATCCACTGGAGCTACCTGCTGAAACAATCCTGGGGAACCTATCTCGTGGGTATTCCGGTTATCATTTTTGTCATCATGCTGATTTCAGGGATTATCCTTTGGTGGCCTAAAAACAAAGCGGCCCGCAAGCAGCGTTTCTCTTTTAAATGGAAGAATGTAAGCGGGTGGAAAAGGAAAAATTATGACCTTCACAACGTATTGGGATTTTATGCTTCCATCTTTGCCTTAATCTTTTCCATTACAGGATTGTTTTACGCCTTTTTTGCCGTTCAGGCTGCCATTTATTTTATCTTTTCCGGAGGAAAGACAGCCTATCCTGATTTTTCATCCATCAAAACAAAAGCTCCGATCGAATTACGGACGGAAGGAACGCTGGATAAAATCAGCAATACCGTTAAAGCAAAATATCCGGATTCTTACGGATTTTCCATCGATCTCGGCCACGAGCACATGGATGATCATGAGCATCCGCACTTTGAAGTCTATGTAAAGCACCTCTCCTATTCCTATCACAAAAGCAGCAGCCTGATCTTTGATGAAAACTCCGGCGAACTGCTTCATACCCACGATATGAAAGACAAAAATTTCGGTGAAAAAACAGTCGGCGCCAATTACGACATCCACGTAGGATCCATTCTCGGTCTTCCGACAAAGATCATCGCTTTCCTGGTAAGCCTTATATGTGCCTCATTACCAGTCACCGGCTTCATGATCTGGTGGGGAAGAAGAAAAAAGAAAAAGTTGAAAACCGCCTGAAAAAAAATTTCAATAATTATCTAGTTAATAATCCATTAATACAATCTTTTTTATAATTTTAACCTTTTAGAATTTTAGAATAGAATGTCATTAGTAGATTTGTCAAAACACGTAGCGCTTGGAATTGATATCGGCGGGACGAACACAAAATTTGGAGTAGTAAACCACCGGGGTGAAGTCCTGGAAAAAGGAAACATCCGTACAGATGCCTATCCTACCGTAGAAGAGTATATCGATGCCTTATATGAAGCGGTGCGTCCGCTTATCGAAAACCACGGAAAGGAAAAGAATTTCGACGGGATCGGAGTGGGTGCTCCAAATGCCAACTACTACACGGGAACCATAGAACAGGCACCGAATCTTCCGTGGAAAGGGATTATCCCCTTTGCACAGCTCATAAAAAATAAATTCGGGCTTCCGTGCACCATCACCAATGATGCCAATGCAGCAGCCATCGGGGAAATGCTTTTCGGCGCAGCACGCGGAATGAAAGATTTCATCATGATCACTCTGGGAACCGGTGTAGGAAGCGGGATTGTTGCCGGTGGAAAGCTGATCTACGGACATGACGGATTCGCAGGCGAACTGGGACATACCATCGTAAAGCCTGGCGGAAGAAAACACTGGAGTACCGGTTCTGAAGGCTGTCTTGAAGCCTATGCTTCGGCTACAGGAATCGCGATCACCGCCAAGAAAATGAGAGCGGAATTCCCGGAATCTCTGCTCAACCAATACCCTGAAGAATCCATCAATTCTAAAACCGTTCACGAATGCGCTTTAAAAGGCGATCCGATCTCCATGGAAGTTTTCAGGTATACCGGACAGAAATTAGGAGAAGCTTTGGCTAATTTCGTTATGTTCTCTTCTCCGGAAGCCATTCTTTTATTTGGCGGCGTGATCAAGGCCGGCGATTTTATCTTAAAACCGACCAAGCTTCACATGGAAAGAAACTTACTTCCGATTTTCAGAAACAAAGTAAAACTGGTATTCAGCGAACTGGATGAGGCCGATGCTGCTATTTTAGGAGCAAGTGCACTGGTTTGGGAAAAATAAGTTGAAATACATTTAAAATATAAGCATCCTTTTTCAGGATGCTTTTTCTTTTGTCCGAATCACTGAATCGATTCAAGTTCGCCGATTAGCAGATAATGCAGATTGTGCTCACAAAATTTTTTAAACGCAAAGATGGTTGTTTATACCGCTTATTTTAAGAGACAAAGGCAGATAAATCTGCTGCGCGAAGCGAACGTAACCTTCATCAATCAGCTTGCTGATTCGCCCTTTGTTTCCTTTAAATAATACATTTCGAAAAGGAATCTTTGCGTTAAAGAAAATAGCACGCAGATCTTGCAGGTGACGCAGATTTTTGTCTGTGGAATTTTTCAACGCAAAGATGGTTGTTTTATACCGCTAATTTTAAGAGACAAAGGCAGATAAATCTGCTGCGCGAAGCGAACGTAACCTTCATCAATCAGCTTGCTGATTCGACATTTGCTTCCTTTAAATAATACATTTCGAAAAGGAATCTTTGCGTTAAAGAAAATAGCACGCAGATTTTGCAGATGACGCAGATTTTTGTTTGCGGAATTTTTTTAAACGCAAAGATGGTTGTTTTATACCGTTTATTTTAAGAGGCAAAGGCAGATAAATCTGCTACGCGAAGCAAACGTAACCTTCATCAATCAGCTTGCTGATTCGACCTTTGCTCACTTTAAATTATACATCCTGAAAAGAAAGCCTTTGCGTTAAAGAAATAGCACGCAGATCTTGCAGATGACGCAGATTTTTGTCCGTGGAATTTTTTTAACGCAAAGATGAATGTTTTATACCGCTTATTTAGAAAGCAAAGGCAGATAAAATCTGCTGCGCGAAGCGAACGTAACCTTCATCAATCAGCTTGCTGATTCGACCTTTGCTCACTTAAAACTATACATAATGAAAAGGAAACCTTTGCGTTAAAGAAAATAGCACGCAGATTTTGCAGATGACGCAGATTTTTGTCTGTAGAATTTTTCAACGTAAAGATGAATGTTTATACTGCTTATTTAAGAAGCAAAGGCAGATAAATCTGCTGCGCGAAGCGAACGTAACCTTCATCAATCAGCTTGCTGATTCGCTCTTTGCTCACTTAAAATTATACATCATGAAAAGGAATCTTTGCGTTAAAGAAAATAGCACGCAGATCTTGCAGATGACGCAGATTTTTGTTTGTGGAATTTTCAACGCAAAGATGGATGCTTTATACCTCTGATTTTAAGAAGCAAGGCAGATAAATCTGCTGCGCGACGCGAACGTAACCTTCATCAATCAGCTTGCTGATTCACCCTTTTCTTCCTTTAAATAATACATTTCGAAAAGGAATCTTTGCGTTAAAGAAAATAGCACGCAGACCTTGCAGATGACGCAGATGTTTTTGTGGAATCCGAAAAGAAATTTTTGCGTTAAAAATCTCCGGCGATATCACAAAGCTATTATTTTAAAATTATGGCATACGCAATCCATAAGCCATTTGTCTGATCTATGACCGCAATTTATCTTTCGTCCCTTTGACTGGGCATGAATTGAAAAAGTTTTCCTTATTTTTGATATGTTTTTCTCCATTCCTATTCCGTGAACGAGAAAATATTTAAAATCATAATCAAACGAAAATGGATAACAATAATTTAGAACAGATCACTTTCGGAGGCGGATGTTTCTGGTGTGTGGAAAGCTGTTTCAATATGCTGAAAGGCGTACAATCTGCTATTTCAGGATATTCCGGAGGCCATAAAGACAATCCGACTTATGAAGAAGTCTGTACGGGAACAACAGGCCATGCGGAAGTCGTGCAGATCACCTATGATCCGGCCGTTATTTCCTATGAACAGCTGATGGACGTTTTCTTCTTCCTTCATGATCCGACCCAGCTCAACAGACAGGGCAATGATGTCGGAACCCAGTACCGCTCCGTCATTTATTACAAAGATGATGCGGAAAAGGCAAAAGCAGAACAGGCCATCGAAGTTTCCAAGCAATCCGGAAGATGGACAGGAACTTACGTTACCGAACTTACGAAATTTGAGAAGTTCTGGCCGGCAGAACAGTATCACCAGGGGTATTATAATGAAAACCCGACACAGCCGTATTGCAGCGCTGTCGTAGGGCCGAAGATCCAGAAATTCAAAAAGCATTTCGGGGAACTTGGGATGCTGAATGCAGAGTAATCCTGCATCGATCTTAAAAAAATAAAAGCGAAGAGACTAATCCCTTCGCTTTTTGTTTACAAAAATAATCGCTTTATAAAAAGAAATAACCGTTTAGTATCCAGGGTTCTGGGTAAAATCTTTTGAGGCATCAATGGTAGCCTGCGGAATCGGGAAAATTCTCCGGTAAGGCTGGGTAGCCGGTTTTGCCGTTCCCGCAAGATCAAACTTCCCGAAGCGGATCATGGCTTTTCTCCTGTACAATTCCCAATACAGCTCATAGCCCGATTCCTTGAATAAAGTATTGGCATCCAGAGAAGTAAGCGCAACTCCCGGAGCATTGCCTTTTAAGGCATCATTCGTCCGGCTTAGTCTGAGTTTATTAACATCCGCCAGGGCAGCCGTTATATTTCCGTTTCTGAAATAGGCTTCCGCCCGCATCATATAAATCGTTCCCAAACGGTATAAAGGGATATCGACACCGCTTGTACCGTTGTTTCCATAGCCGGGATCAAATTCAAATTTGAAGTTTCTTACGCCTCTGTTGATTTGTGCCTGGGTAAAGACAGCTTCCGAGGGATTATCAAAATTAAGATCAGGCGTAAAATCTGCGGCCAGAGTTGTATTTTTTTCTGTAAAAAGTTTATAAACTTTAATTCTGCCATCTGCCGTCATATCAAAATTCCCATTGACGATCTTAGGGCCGTATTGCTGCCCCACCTGCAGGCCTCTGTTGAAATGGAACCAGGGCTTTCCTGTTCCTTCTACTTTGCTGGTAGAGGGTACGCTTACATCGGTACCGTCGTTTCTGAACCACGTTCCGTCTGAGTACTGATAGCTTCTCTGGAAACGGGGATCGTTATGGTTTCCGTCCCAGGAATAATAAAATTCCGGCGTTACGCACGACGCATTTGTCCCGCGGTTGTCAGGTGATGGTTTCTGAATTCTTTCCATGGACATATAGGCCAGGTCATTATCGGAACCTTTGTCCGAATTCGCAATTTTTTTCTGAACCACCGTAAAGATCATCTCTTTACTCGTATCATTGTCGATGTCGAAATTGTGGAAATAATTGGATTCCAGGCTGAAAAGGGAATTGTTGATCAGTAAATTGGAATACTGGATCACTTTATCCATATCCGTACCGCCTCCGTTGATGGCCTGCTCTGTAAAGCTGAAGGTACTGGCTGTTTTAGTTTTCAGAACAGCCCTGTTCAGATACATATCCGCCAGCAGTGCGTAAGCGGCCTGTCTGGTAAATCTTCCGGCATGGGTATTCTTGGTTTTGATGTCCGCCAAATTGGGGATAAGTCCCTCCACTTCCGTAATCAAAGCATCAATAGTGGTTTCCGCTTTGCGGATCTGGATAGGAGCATTAATGTTATCCGGATCTCTGTATGGTGCCTGCCCGAACAGATCAATCGTCGTATAGGTATAAAATGCCAGCAGTCCTTTGGCTTCTGCCAGGAATAAATCTTTATTGGCCGCTGTACTTTTATTGGCGCTCGCGATTGCCGTTAAGGATTTGGTAATCCCGAAATTCAGCTGATTCCAGGTGTTTTTTACCACATCGCTATTGGCATCCCAGGTAAATTCGTGCATGGCTCTCCATTTTCCGCCGTCGCCCCAGTCACTTCCCCGGGTTGGCAGAATGGCCTCATCGGTAGAATATTCCTGCAGGGCGAAGACTCCGCCATGATCTACAAAAGTTCCCTCACCCAGCTGGCTGTAAGCTGCCGCCAGAGCCGCTTCAGGATCCGCCACTTCAGCGCCCAGCACCTCATCGATTACTTTTTCATCCAGGTTAGTACATCCTACCAGCGCCAGTGCGGCAATGGATAAAACAAGGGTATTGATATTTAAAAATTTAGATTTCATGATTTCTTTTAATTAAAATTTAACGGTTGCGCCCAGGATAAAGGTCTTGGCAGAAGGATAAGTAGTATAATCGATTCCCAGCGACTGGTTTCCTCCCACCTGCTTGTTGGTATCCACCAACGGATCGTAACCGGAATAATGGGTAATTGTAAATACATTCTGTGCACTTACATACAGATTAATGCTTCTCAGGAATTTCAGCTGGTTGATATCGAAAGTGTATCCCAGCCTTACATTATTCAGACGGAGAAAATCCGATTTTTCAAGATATAAGGAAGACAGCTGAGGCTGATTGGTGAAACTTGCCCCCGATTCGTAAAAGCTTTTCAGCACATTCCTGTCCGAAGCCAGGTTGTTGATGTTTAAATCCAATGCCGTATTGTTGACCAGATATCCTCCGGTCTGCCCGATGAAGGAGAATGCAAAGTCGAATTTCTTGTATTTCATGTAGGAATTGATCCCGAAAGTGAAATTCGGAATGGCCCCTTCGAAAATTTTTCGGTCGTTCTGATCGATTCTTCCGTCGCCGTTGAGGTCTTCATAGATATATTTTCCGCTGGCATCCACTCCCAGGTAATTGTACATATAAAAGGACCCTGCTTCATAGCCGTTTTTATAAATATTCGCCGTTACCCCGGAAAGTCCCGGTCCGGAAACTTCCCCTGAATAGATTGCTGAAACCGGAAGATCTTTTACCACGTTGTTTACGGTGGCCCCGTTTACATCGAAGTTCCAGGTAAAGTTTTCATTTCTGATGATTTCGGAGCCTAAGGAAAATTCAAACCCTTTGTTTACGATCTGCGCGTCAACGTTTCTCCAGACGTTACTGGTAGGACTTAACGGCCTTGAAGGAATATTCAGGATAGGATCTTTCGTTGTTTTATGATAGTATTCCAATGATCCGTAGAGCTTGTTTCTGAAGAGGCTGAAATCTGCCCCGATGTTGGTCTGCTCCACCACTTCCCATTTAAGATCCGGATTTACCGTCCGGTTGATGGCCACCCCGTTGATCAGATTTAAATTATCATATAAATAATATCCCGCCGCCTGGGTAAGAGAAGAACTGGCCTGGGTAATTTTGTTCGGAACTTCCTGGTTACCGGTCTGCCCCCAGCTTCCTCTCAGTTTCAATTCATTAATGATCTGTGAGTCTTTCAGGAAATTTTCATTGGAAACCGTCCAGCCTACCGCTACCGAAGGGAAATATCCGTATTTGTTGTTTTTTCCGAAACGCGTAGAGCCGTCTGCTCTCAGGGAAGCGGTCAGAAGGTATTTTTTATCAAAATTGTAATTTACCCTTCCGAAATACGACTGCAGTTCATTTTCCTGAGCATAGCCGGCGCCCGGCACAAATGCCGTTCCTGAGTATCCGGGATTGATTTCCGGAGCAATTCCCGCTCCCTGCGCTGCAATATCTTTTACCCCGAAATAAGTCCCGGTATTTTTAAATTTCTGGTAAGAAAAACCTCCCAAAAGACTGAAATTATGTCTTTGAAGATTAAAATCATACGTAAGATAATGCTCCAAAAGCACATTATAGGAATCCAGATTGGCCTGAACGTATACTCCTTTCGGCGTCCGGTCGGTAATATTCGGATACATGGTGGTATTTCTTTCCGACATGGTTTTATCGATTCCCAGATTGAATTTGTAATTCAGTCCCGGTAAAATCCTCAGTGTGGCTTCCGTATTCCCCAGCACCCTGAAGGTATTGGTTTTGTCACTGTATACGCTCAGCAAATACAACGGATTGTAGTGGGCATTCATGTTGAAATTGGTATAATTTCCGTTTTCATCGTATACGGAACGTGTAGGGTTGGCCATCAGCGCATGGATGATCAGCTGCCCGTCGGACCCGGCGTTTCCGCCATTCGGGATTCCGGTTTCTTTAATATCACTTGCGGTAAGGTTTACCTTTACTTTCAGCCTTTTGTTATCAAAAAAAGATTCTTCTGCGTTGATCCGGGCGGTGTTTCTCTTGAAGCTGCTGTTCAGTACGATTCCGTCCTGATCCATGTGGGAAACCGAAGCAAAATAGCTTCCCGTATCCGTCGCTTTGGAAAAGGAAACCGAATGATTGGAAGAAACCGCATTTCGGTAGATCTCGTCCTGCCAGTCGGTATTTCCGCCGTGGTCGTACAGCTTATTGATTCCTGCTGCCCGATATTCGTCTGCCGTCAGCAGATCCAGCTTTTTGATCACCGAAGAAAAGCCCAGATACGTATCATAGGTAAACATCGGCTCTCCTTTCTTTCCTCTTTTTGTCGTCACCAATACCACCCCGTTTGATCCTCTGGCTCCGTAGATCGCGGCTGCAGAAGCATCTTTCAAAACGGTGATGAATTCGATATCATTGGTATTTAAAAAATTCAGCGGGTTTTTTGCCTGTACATTTCCCAGTCCTACGTTCGGGCTTTGGGCACTTACCGGATCATTGTTCAATGGAACACCGTCTACTACGAACAAAGGCGTACTTCCGCTTCTGATGGATCCGATCCCCCGGATGGAAACATTCACTCCGGCTCCCGGTTCACCGCTTGTCTGCACGATCCGAACCCCGGCTACTTTACCCTGCATGAGATTGTCCACAGAAATGTTCATTCCTTCTTTGAAATTTTCCGCTTTCAGCTGGCTGATGGCTCCGGTTAGATCCGATTTTTTCTGCGAACCGTATCCCACTAAGGTTACTTCTTCAATGGAAGTTGCAGTTTTTTTAGATTTCAGGCTGATGGAAACCGTCGGGCCTGAAATTTTTACCATCTGCGCGGCATATCCGTCATAGGAAACGGATAACGTCTGCCCGATTCCTGCCGAAACCGTAAAATTTCCGGAGGCATCTGTGGTTACGGTTTCTCCCGTTTCCACTACGGTTACTTTCGCCCCTTCTATGGCGGAGCCGTCCTGATCCGATACATTTCCGGTAATCGTTTCATTCGCCTGCGAGGCGACTGCATAACGCGCCGGAAGCTTTTCTGCATGAACCTGATGGCCCACCAGGAAAATCAGGGCGATCGGAATTAGTTTTTTAAACGTAAAAGAATTAATTTTGTGGTACATATCATTAAGTAAAGTAATTACATGACGTTACCTTGCTTGATAAAAGCCGCTGTTGTTGCCGCAACAGTGGTTTTCATTTCAGGCCGTCGTTAGTTTTATTTCGGGGTACAAAGTAAAAACGTTTAAGCGGAAATGATTTTAACCTAATATTATCTTAAAATCAAATAAATATAAATGTTCGTTTTCGGGACGATACCATCCCATTCATCATCAAACACTTACAAACAGGGCATTTTATCCATTTACATAACCTTAAAAAAGACTTAACATACTGTATAAGTACGGTCGCACAAAGACTCGTTAATTTCGCTGAATCAATTTGAATTCATGAAAAAGGCAGTTTTTTTAGTCATGTCCCTCGCCCCGTTCTCACTTTTCTGGTCGCAGGTGCAGCCACTTGATGATCTTAAAATAAATGAGATCCAGGTAATCGGCTCTCACAATTCCTATAAAAAGACCCTCCTTCCTGAGGTGTATGAATACCTTTCGAAAAGGGATTCCCAGAATCTTCTCCCGAGGATCCAGTATGAGCACATCCCGATTCCCCGGCAGCTGGACCTCGGGCTCCGCAATCTTGAAATTGATGTCTACGCCGACAGCAAAGGCGGAAAATATGCCCACCCGAAAATTCTGGACCTGGTAAAAACCGCACAGCCTTTCGATCCGGAAGGAAAGATGAAAAAGCCGGGCTACAAAATGATCCATATTACGGATATCGATTACCAGACCCAATATTATACGCTGGAAGACTGCCTCAAGGATCTGAAAAAGTGGTCGGATGCCCACCCTGATCACGACCCGATTTTCATTACGCTGGAACCAAAAGATGGCAATGCCAACGCGTACGGTACCGAACCGGAACATTATACGGCCGAACTGTTTAACGACCTGGATGCCGAACTTGTAAAATATTTAGGGAAAAATAAAATCATCACGCCCGATGAGATCCGTGGCTCCTATCCTACCCTGAATGCAGCGGTTTTAAACAGAAACTGGCCGAAAGTACAAGAGGCAAAGGGCAAATTCCTGTTCGTGCTCGACAACAACGGCGAAAACCGGGACCTCTATATCAAAGGCCATCCGTCGCTGAAAGGAAGAATGATCTTTACCAATTCGGCTCCGGGAACTGCTGAAGCGGCGGTTTTATTCCGCAATGATCCGGGTCCCGAAATTACCGGGCTGATAAAACAAGGATACATTGTCCGGACGCGGGCGGATGCCGATACCATGGAAGCGAGAAAAGAGGATTACTCCAGGTTTGAAAAGGCAAAAGCAAGCGGGGCACAGATCATCACAACCGATTATTATCAGCCGAGCACGTTGTTTAAGTCAAACTATAAAATCAGTTTTGATCACCGTACCTATGAACGGAAAAATCCTGTAACCGGAAAATAGAACATTTTTTACGATTAGATTTATAAAGGAAAAGGCTGCCGGTTACCGGTGGTCTTTTCTGATTTTTAAATACAAATGACAAAAATATTTTCACAAATAACACGGGAAATTTATCCGGATTCAGATATGACTTTTTGATTTTGACATGATGCTTTTTAAACACAAATGACCCAAATTTTTTCGCGAATAATACAAGGAAATTAAATGCAGAGTGCGAAACCTGTAGGAACTTAACTATAATTTTCTGATCTCCTGCTTTTTCAGATCGATGATAAAGTGATCTGCCGGATCTCCGGAGGACAGGAGGGAAAGGATATGAAACAGGGATTTCACCTGCAAAGCAAACGGATCCTGCGGACGGCTTTTCTCATAGAATGCTTCAAGGGTACGGTATTGCTGTAATCTTTCTTTCGGAATGTTCTTTCTGGCCAGCTCATCCGCCGACTGGAATTTATACAGATCGAGCAACACTTCTTCAGCCTTCCATTTTCTGAATCCTTCGGTGCTGATTCCGTTTTCTCTCCACTGCTTTTCAGGCTGAATCAGCAGCAACAGGTTTTCCCCATTCATTTTTTTTAATTTCTGAATGAAATCCTGCGGCCATTCGCCGGGAATCATCCGTAGGCGGACCAGCTCTTTCAGATGAAACAGCATAAAATCGTGATAGGATTTGGTTTTCAGGATGTCTTTATTCCAGAGGATTTTTGTTTTGTCTTTCTGTAAAGCCTCGTATTCTTTTTCGTAAAGCGGGAAAAGTTCATCAAAATCCGGAACTTGATCTACGGTTTCCGTCGTTACTTCCAGTTGATCCGGGGAGTTGACGGTCAGGATTTTATACGCCGGAAGGTAGGCAGCCAGGGAAGGTACCTGAACATTCACCAGCATATGGTCGCCGAATTTCCGGATGCCCGTATCGTTGATGTGCATATGCCCGGCAAAATGAACCGTCAGCCCTGCCTCTGCAAAGGCTTTGGCCACTTCTTCTTCCGGAACCCGTTCCAACTGCCATTTCTTCTCACCCAACAGGCTTTTGATTTCACCGGTGGCCCCGTCATTGAAATCGATCATCGGATAATGGGTAAAGGCAATTACTGTTTTACCGTTCCGTCTGGCTTCGGCGGTAACCTTTTTTACCCAGTTGATGAGGTGTTTTTTATGGGTTAAGACGTTATTGTACCCAATGCCTGCGCCTTTGTAATTGGAGGGGTTTCCGGGGTTTTCGTTCAGGTTTTTCGGGATGTAGGTGTTTCCGTCGATGGCCATCAGCCAGACTCCTTTTACCGGTTCAACCACATAACTCAGGTCGGGAACGGTGAATCTTTCTGCCACGTCATACATCCTTTTCGAATAGTCGGCGTCCTGTACTGCCTTTTCGTATGAATATCCGTTCTCCGGATTGAAACCGAAAGGCGTGCTCCAGAACACATCTTTCTTTTTCGGATAAAACCCGAAGTCTTTCAGTTCGTGCAGGATTTCCAGATACCCGGATTCGGCAATGTCCCGGGTAATGATTTCAGGATGGGTTTTCCCGATATTTTCCCGGCTGTAAATTCCCAGGAGATTTCCATCCTGCCCCAGAAAATCGTCCTTTCCGGCTTCCTGGCGGAACGGACCTACCGGATCGTGGTTTCCGGTGGTGAGGTAAAAATCAATGCCGTACTGCTGATGGTACCGGTCGAGGATCCGGTGCAGCCCGCGGATGTTGTAGGCCTGCCCGTCATCTGAAAAATCACCGGGCATCGCTACGATCTTAATTCCTTTTGCCGCAATATTGTCCAGTGCTTTCAGGAAAGCGAAATAGTTTTCGTTAAAAATTCGGGTCGAGTGCAGCTGCGAATCCATGGTCCTGAGGATCGTGGGTTTTCCCGTTCCGGGATTGGTAATTCCTTTAAAATCATTGTCTGAAAAGCTTCCGTACAGATCCTGGAAATGCACATCCGAAAGGAAAGCGATCCGTACCGGTTTTTGTTGCGCCGGAAACAGGGAAAAAGCCAGCACTAAAAATGAGAATATTCCTTTATTCATCCTAAAAAAAGACGAAAGTAAAGGAATATCCGGTGAATTGTTTTACGTAAAGTTTAAATCATTGTAAAGAAATTTAATTCTCGGCCAGTTCAGCTAAAGCATTTTCGCCGCCATAAGTTTCAACAATGTATTCGGTAGCTACTTTTAAGGTCTTTCCGTTTTCCGGATGTTCCCCATAATTAGTGAAAAATTCTACATGATTATCGCTCTTGTCATACCAAACTTTACCCTTCGCATTTTCGATTGTAAGCGTGTCCGGTCGCGTTATTTTTTTCTGATGTACAAATTTAGTGGGATCCATGGGAACCACATCAGTCTGAGGATTTATATAACTGCTGTCACTGGCTATGTAGCGGTCTTTATCCCAATACATATAAGGTTTTTCAATGGCCGGAGGTGCCCAAATTGACGTAAAGCCAAAAATTCTTTTTGGGCCTTTAGAAAATACCACGCCGCCTGTCACGAGAAGTAATACAAAAGCCATTTCTACGATTCCCGGTCCATTCTTTTTGAGGAAATCAGGCATTGTAAAAATAGGCTTATTGATTATAGTAATCATAATTTTAGAAATCGCTTGCTGAATCGTGTGTTCAATGGTTTTCCACCCAGCACAATATTCTCTAAAATTGTCATATCCTACATACCTGCTTAGATTATCCAAAATTGGCGTTTTTATTTTGTAATCTACATCATTCTCAACGATTGCCTTGTAGTAGTTCTCAAATGATTTATAACTCAGCGGTTCGAAATGATCTTCTAAAGTTCTCTCTAAATGTAAGAGAATTCCATTAAATGAAGTTTCTGTAGTTGTACTAGAAGCTTTTTCATAAACTTCCTCTAATAGTCTCTTTCTCTCGGGTAAAAATTTTGACATATGTATGATTATTATTAATTCGAAATTATAAAGAATTCAATCAACATCATTACGGTTTTCCGCATATCTCACCGAAAAAAACTTTCCAAAAACTTTCCAAAAACTTTCTAACCCTTGCCTTTCCATTCGCCGTTACTTTGCCATAGAAATCAGTGAGAAACAAACAATTAAAACAAAAGACAAAACCAAAGTTACGAAACTGATTTCAAAAACTACCAGATAAAACGGAAGAAAATATCCGGGTTGGGAAGCAGATGTTTCTCTTCCGTTTTTGAAGGTTCACTTCCCAAAAAATTTAAGAAGCGCTTCGAAATTTTTCACGTGTAAAACTATCTGCGATCTGTTTCGCAGGGAAGAGCACGAATGCCTCAACAATTAAATTTTTTGACAATGATCGAATTCATTTTGATGCTATTAGGATTAGCATTCGGACACAATAATGCCAATACACAATCATGCAACAGCGATAATAATAACGGAACAGTAACCGTTCAAACCACCAATCCGGGAACGACTGATCCGGGAACAGGAATAGATCCAGGAACCGGAGGGTCAGGTGGAGATACGGGAGGTGAAACAGGACCAACACTACCTCCTAAAAAATAATAAACAAATGAATCCGTCTTAAATTATTAAGGCGGATTTTTATTTATTGTCATTAATATTCATTTATTTATAAAATAATTTTAATAATAAATGATTTAATTACAATACAAATTCTTTTATTAATTTAGTGAAATGATAAAATATTTATTAATTATTATGTTTTTTCTGGTTTCTTGTAAAAAGGAAAAACAGCAAAGTTTTGATACAATTAATGGAGATAAATTTTATGACGAAGGAATTTTATTACTTCAAAAAAATAATATTGAAGCATATAAAAAATTCCAACAAGCAATTAATTATTATAAGAAACAAAAAGATAATTCAAATATCTCTAAGAGTTTAATTTGTCAAGCAATTGCTCAACAAGGAAGTGGTGACATATTTGGAGCTGAAGCAACTTTAGTAGAAGCTTTAAAAATAATAAAAGATAACGATGAAAGCCTTTATTCTATTTATGATACATTGGGCAACTTAAAATTAGATCAAAAAGAATATGAACAAGCTCTTAAATGGTATAATAAGGCATTGTCAGAAAATACTATTCCTGAAACATCACGAATCAATATTTTAAGTAATAAATCTGTAGCAGCGTTTAAATTAAAACGCTATGATGAAGCGTTAGACATTTTATCAAAAATAGATCTTACTAAAGATCTTGATTTAAAATTAAAAAATAGAATAAGAGATAATATTGAATATATAAAATGGTTAAAAAATAAAAATTATCCTGCTCAAAGAAATATCGAGGCAATCGCAGGACTAAAACAAAAGAATTCTGATTTTTGGGGCCTAAATTCAACATATGCACATTTATCAGATATCTATAAAAATATAGATAATGAAAAATCTCTTTTTTACGCAAAAAAGATGTATGAAACAGCAACAAAAATCAAAAGCCCAGATGACAAATTAGAATCTATTGAAAGATTAATAATATTGGATAGCCCTGTAAATTCAAAAAATTATTTTAATCAATATAAAAAACTTTCAGACAGTATCCAATCTAGTAGAAATGATTATAGAACTAGATTTTCTTTTATAAAATATGATAGTGAAAGAAAAGAATTAGACAATGCACAAAAAGAATTAAAAATTTCAAGACAATACTTTTTCCTAGGTCTTTTAGGATTAGCAATTATTATATTAATCATCTGGTATACCAAACGACAAAAGCAACTAAAACAGGAAAAAGAACTCGAAGTCAAAAACACCCAGCTTAAAATGTCCAAAAGGGTTCATGACGTGGTCGCGAACGGGATTTACCAGGTGATGGCGAAGATTGAGAACCAGAAAGATTTTGACCGGGATAAGGCGCTGGACGAACTGGAATTTGTGTATGAAAAGTCGAGGGATCTTTCGTATGAGAAAGCCGGGGAGGAAAAAGAGTTCAGCCAGGAAATTTCAGAGCTTATCGCCGGATTTAATAATGCAACGGTGAAAACCTTTACGGCAGGCAATGATCCTTCAGTCTGGGAAAAAGTATCTCCGGCCGTGAAAGAAGAAGTCTACCAGATGGTCCGTGAACTGATGGTGAATATGAAAAAGCACAGCCAGGCCAGCCATGTGGCGGTTAAATTTGAAAAAACCGGTGAAACCGTTGAAATCCAGTACAAAGACAATGGTGTAGGGATTTCCGGGGATCTTATTTATAAAAATGGCTTACGGAATACGGCTTCCCGTATTGAAGCGATCGGCGGGACGATTACTTTTGACACAAAAATTGAAAAAGGGTTGAAAGTGAATCTCTCCTTCCCTGCTTCGTAACCGTTTTGTTATGTTTAAAAAAGTATTAATTGTTGAAGACCAGGAAGTCGCCAACCTGGGCATTCTACGGAACCTGGAAGAATTATCGATTCCCCATTGTGAATTTGCAACCCATTGTGATGAAGCCCTGCAAAGGCTGAAAACCTCAGCCACAGAAAATAAGCCGTACGACCTGCTGATCGCCGACCTTTCTTTTGAAAAAGACCATGTCCGCCAACACCTGAAAAACGGACAGGAACTGATCCGGGAAGCCAGAAAGGTCCAGCCCGAACTTAAAGTCGTGGTGTTTTCCGTAGAAAAGCGGGCAAGGATCATAGACGATCTTTATAAAACTTACCGCATCGACGGGTTTGTAAGCAAGTCCAGAAACGACGGGAAAGAGCTCAGGAATACCATCCGGAAAGTTTTTGAAGGAGAAACCGTGATGTCGCAGGAAATTCTGAATGCCATCCGGAATATCCCTTTCGCACTGGATGCCTACGACCTCAAACTGCTGGAGCTACTCGCCAAAGGTTCCAAGCAGCACGAAATCCAGGCTTACCTGAAAGAACACCAGATGCAGCCCTACAGCATCCGCTCCATCGAAAAAAGACTGAACGAGCTCCGCGACAGCTTCGGGGCGAAAAACAATATCGAGATGATTGTGATCTGTAAAGATATCGGACTGATCTGATGTAAAAAGACCGGAATTATCTATTTTTTTCATTATTTACGAGAACCCGTAATGGCGGAATGATAAATGCTTTTACTTTTGAGGTCTTAAACCTATATTTTTAATTAAACCGTATAACCATGTTCAAAAAAATTTTAATTGCCGAAGATCACGAAAGCATCAACATTTCCGTCCAGAAAACCCTTGAGGATCTGAATATTCCGAAGGTAGACTATGTGTACTACTGCGATGATGCGATCGGGAAAATCCAGAAAGCCCTTCGGGAAGAGCAGCCCTACGACCTGTTGATCACCGATCTTTATTATGAAGAAGACCACCATACCCAGCATCTTAAAGACGGTAAAGAGCTCATTGAGAAAGCAAGAACCCTTCAGCCCGATCTGAAAGTGATCGTCTTCTCCGCTGAACGCAAGACCGGCGTCATCGATAATCTTTTTTCCGAGTATCACATCAACGGCTATGTGCAGAAGGCCCGTAATGATTCCAAAGATTTAAAGAAAGCCATTGCTTCCGTATACATCGGCGAAGATCATATTTCCTTTGAGCTCAAACAGGAAATGAGAAAGTTCAACAATTATGAATTTTCCGCCTACGATATCGTAATTGTGTCCCTGCTTTCCAAAGGGGTACTGCAAAAAAACATTCCGGCCCACCTCGAAGAAAAGAGCATCCGCCCTTCTAGCCTCAGCAGCGTGGAAAAAAGACTCAACAGCCTGAAGGAAGACCTCAGCGTCAACAGCAACGAGCAGCTGGTCGCCTTCTGCAAGGATCTCGGAATCATTTAACTTATTTATTTTGTTTACAGCCTTTCAAGTTTTTTGAAAGGTTTTTTTATTTTTTGCCGGTTTTACGGTTTTCCGTAAAAAAAATTCATCAAGGGGTGATACTTTTGAAATGTAAAACAAAAACAATCATGGAATACAAAGTAATACCTTTTGTTGCAACAGTGAACCCAAATAATATGAGTTCCAAAAATATTGCAGAACAGTTAGATCAGTTAGTAAAAACCCACACTGAGAATGGGTGGGAGTATGTAAGGCTTGAAAGCGTATCTACCTACGTACAGCCGGTAGAGGGCTGCTTTGGAAATACGGAAAAATCCGGATACATGACCTCCTTTCAGATGGTCGTATTTAGTAAAAAAGAAGATGAAAAATCTCCTGCTACTTCCGATTAAAATGTATTGGCGGATCATTCCACCGTCAAAAAGAAGAAAATGTATTTTCAGAACAAGCTGTTCAAAATATGTATATGAGAAAACAACAGCAGATGGATTTGTTTCAGGACTAAAAGCATTGAAATACCGCTTCCAAAACTGCAGATCCGGAGCCTGTATCATCGAAAACCTGACAGGAGAAACCTATATTATCCTGCCGAATCAACAGATTCTGAACGAATCAGAAATTTCAGAACGATTTATTAAAAATAAAAATTAATAACCATGGGAAAATTTGTCATTACCCGAAGAGTAAACAACGAATATCAGTTTAATCTGAAAGCCGGAAACGGCGAAATTATTTTAACCAGCGAAGGCTATGTCCAGAAAGTTTCCTGCCAGAAAGGAATCGAATCGGTAAAAGCCAATGCTCAGGATGATTCCCGATACGACAAAAGAACAGCCGTTAACGGAAAAGTATATTTTGTTCTAAAAGCAAGGAACGGCGAAATTATCGGAAAAAGCCAGCTGTACAGTTCAAAATCCGGCATGGAAAGCGGAATTGCTTCCGTAAAGTACAATGCGCCCACCGCAGAAATCGTTGATGAAACCGTAAAAACCAATGAATATGGATCTTAAAATTAAACTTGAGCAGCTGCACCAGAAAGTCGTTGGCCTGAAAGACCAGATCGGAACGGAAGAGGCTACCAAAAATGCATTCGTCATGCCTTTTATCCAGATTTTAGGCTATGATATTTTCAATCCTACAGAAGTAGTTCCTGAGCACGTTTGTGATATCGGAACGAAAAAAGGGGAAAAAGTGGATTATGTGATCCGTCACAACGATGCTCCGATATTCATTATTGAATGCAAGCACTGGAAAGAAAGCGCCGATGCCCACAATTCGCAGCTTCACCGGTATTACCATGTTTCGAAAACCCGATTCGGCGTGCTCACCAACGGAATTGTCTATAACTTCTACACGGATCTGGAAAAACCGAATATTATGGATGAAAAGCCATTTTTCACCATTAATATCGAAGACATTAAAGACAGTTCCATTAAGATTCTGGAGAAATTCACCAAGAAAGATTACAATCTTGAAGAGATCCTGGATTCTGCAGAAGCCCTGAAATACATCAAAGCGATCCGCAAGGAATTTGAAAAGGAAATAGAAAATCCTTCGGATGAGATGGTTAAACTGTTGGTCAGCCGTTTTTTCGAAAAACCGATTACCGCCAACCGGATGGTTCCGTTTAAGGAATATACCAAAAAAGCACTCACGACTTCCATTAATGAGTCTATCAGTTTCAGGCTGAAGTCGGCTTTAAGCATTAATGAACAGATCGAAAAGCAGGACGATGCGGTAAAAACACAGCAGCCGGTTGATGAGAATAACGAATCGAAAATCGTAACTACCGAAGAGGAATTGGAGGGCTTCCAGATCGTAAAAGCAATTCTGCGCGAGAAAATTCCTTCGACCAGGATCGCCTACCGCGATACCCTATCGTATTTCGGGATCCTGCTGGACGACAACAACCGTAAACCGCTCTGCAGGCTTCATTTTAATACAAATAACAAATATCTGGAAACCTTCCATAACGGAAAGGAAGCCGGCGAAAAAATCCTGCTGGGCACGCTGGATGAAATTTATAATTACCGTGATAAACTCCTGATGACCCTGGAGAACTATAACTAAACTGATAACCATGAAAAAACTAATACCCTTCATCATAATCACTTTCAGTGTATTTATTTTAAATTCTTGTTTTAAAGCCAACGACAATGTAGGCCATGACGGTAGATGCACCGGCTCTGCCAATTGTTCTGCGTGCTCCAACTGTTCAGGGTGTGGACATTGCAACAGTGGAGGGTCCTGCGGAGTCTGCGGTGGAGGATCTTCCGGAAGAAGTTCGTCTTCCGGGAGTTCTTCCAAAAAAAGCAGCTCTAAAAAACACAAAACCTCAAAATCAAAATCCAGCAAGCCGCCAAAAGTTCGTATTGATAAGATAGATATCAATATCAATTCTAACAACAGGTACTTTGCAGGAGTTGCGGGAGTCAGCATTTATGAACGTCCTTCCGAAAAATCGAAGATCTTAATTAATGTTACCAGAAATGACCGGCTGATTAAGCTGCAGGAGATGAAAGACTGGTATAAGGTAAAAGTAGAGCCCGCCAATAAAACAGGATATATTAAACGAAAGGATGTGAAATAATCAAAAACAAATATCATGAATTTAAAGAAATTTTTAAATGAAGAGCAGGATCCACAAGCTGTCGAAAAGCTTTTGGGAAGGATCAACAGCCTGCTGACTTCGCAGGAAACAGTGGAATATATTGCGGTTCAGAAGAAACCGATCCTCAATTTTTCTCCCGAATGTATTGCACTTACCAACAGAAGAATTATCTTCTGCAGACCGAGAACCTTCGGGTTATCAATGGATTTCCAGGATTACCGATGGGTAGAGGTCTTAGACTGCCACATTAAAGAAGGAATTGTCGGTTCTACCTTTATGATGAAAACTACAAAAAACTTCACCAATATGGTGGATTATCTTCCAAAAAACCAGGCCAGAAAACTTTATCAGTTCGCACAGGAAGTGGAAGAAAGAATGCACGGAGTGAGAAGAGAAAAAAGTCTGGAAACCCTCAGGGCCTCCGCCGGAGGTGTGACGGTAAACAATGCCACTCCGATTATCACTCAGCCACAGCAATTTCAGCAGGAGAACAAACCTTTATTGATTGAAAATGAGGACCCCTTTGCATTATTGCAGAAATTAAAAGATTTAAAGGAGAACGAAATAATTTCTTCTGAAGAATTTGAAACAAAAAAGAACGAAATCTTATCAAGAGTTTAAGTTATGAAATCAAAATCTACCACCGTTTTACTTACCTTTTTCTTAGGAGGATTAGGCATTCACAGATTTTATTTAGGACAGAATGGTATGGGAATACTTTATCTTGTCTTTTGCTGGACTTTTATTCCTGCATTTATTGCACTTATTGATTTTTTTGTGTTCCTTTTTATGTCTGAATATCGTTTTAATAACAAATATAACCTTAAAACAGGATTTTAAATCACATCATGAAACCACTTCTCACCTTCTGTGCGCTGTGTTGTTTCATCGGTATTTTCAAACTTCCTATCGAATATTATACTTTTCTGAGAATTCTCGTTTCCGCCGGAGCTTTATTGGTTTTATACCATACGATAACTTCGAGACAGCCTTATTTCAGTATCGTATTTCTTGTCATCCTCATTCTTTTCAATCCTGTTTTCCCGATCTATCTCTACCGGAAAGGCATCTGGATTCCGATTGATACCATAACGGGGATCCTGTTCCTGCTGATCAATTTCATTGAGAAACAGGTACCTGAAAAAGAAGAGGAAATAACCGAAGAAACACAGGAACATACATTACCGATACATCAGCGAGCTGTTTCCAGAGACCGAATTATTAACCCTAAAAAACTAAAAGAACAATAACCGTATGGAAAACAATCAGATAACGGAAAACCTTAAAGCCCATTTTTTAAGACTGTATCAAATGGCAGTCTGTGACGATGATTTCAGCGCACTGGAATTGAAAATGCTTTACAGATGTGCCGAAGAAAGAGGGATTTCTCCTAAAAATCTGGATGAAATACTGATGAACCCGATCAATTTAAAATCATGGGTGCCACAGACCATTGAAGAAAAAGTGGATTATCTCTATGATCTTACCGCCATGATCTGGGCAGACGGCACGGTTTCCCCGAATGAATATAGTGCCATGCAGAAATATGTGGTCATGTTCGGATTCCTGGAAGAAAATGCAACGGCTATTGTAGACTATCTTATTGAAGCTGTAAAAACCGGAAAAAACAAAAGTGAAATTTTATACGAACTCAAAAACTAAGCATTATGGATACATCCAACATAAAAAATTTATTCCGGCTGAAGCCGGCTCCTGCAGAACCAGCACAGGAAGAGCTTCCCAAAACCGAAGTGAACCCTGATGATGAATCTCTTGAAGAAAGCAGGAGAAGAACCTATCACGAATCGGGATACCGCGACAGTTCGCGCACCAGCGGAAACCACTCTACCCTTTCTATCTGCCTGGATGCGGTATATTCCAAATTCCAGAATGAAGAAAAAGAAATGGTCGAAAAGCAGCAGAAGCTGAAAGAATCTTACGTCAATGAACAGAAAAACAGGGAAACGGAAATCAAAGCATTAACGGTCTCCCAAGAGACTAGAGAGGAACAGCTGAAAACAAAGAACACAGAAATTGAAAACCATCAGCATACGATTGAAAACTTAAAAGCTGAAATCCTTGATTTACCCAGAAATCCAGAAAAGTATAATGTGAAAGCAGGAAGGGGAGCTTCTGCCAAATTCTGGATCGGTACGATTCTTTTGATTCCTATCACATTATACCTGGCTACTTTTTATATATCGACCTCATATTCAGCTTTCTTCAAAAGTTTTGATGCAAAAAGTACGGTTATCCAAAGTGTACTGGATGCCAATGCCTGGATGAAAGCGTGGAATGACGGGTTTATTGAAGTGGCATTCGTCACCCTTATTCCATTTGTTTTCTTAGGATTAGGATTTCTGATTCATATGTTCGGAGAAAATAAAACCAAAATCAATTATATTAAACTTGCCCTATTATTCATCGTAACTTTTATTTTTGATGCTATTCTAGCATATGAAATCGAGTCAAAATTATACGAATTAAACAAGACTTTCGAATCTCCTCCATTCGACCTTAAAATAGCTTTTACGAAGATTCAATTCTGGGGAATTATCTTTGCGGGATTCGTTGTATATGTTATCTGGGGGCTGGTTTTTGATTTTATCATGAAAGAGCACCGTGAAAAAGACAGGATTAAAAACGAACAGGAAATCCGGCAGAAAAAAGTGGAATTCTTTCAGGAAAAGATCAACACCCTGAAAAAAGAAATTGAAGAGATTATAGCCAATATCGGAAGCACCAAAGAACTTATTATCAAAACCCGTGGCAGAATCGAAGAACTGCAGAACATCATAGACGGCGTTATTATCCCTACCAAAGATTATAAACTCTATGCTTCGGAATATGTGCAGGGCTGGATTACATTTATCGGAGAAAAAATCGCTGTATCCAAAACGGAAAAGCAAACCATGATCGACACCTGTATTGAAACTTACAACACGAATCTGGAAACCGTCGGAGCCAATTCGGATAACCAGAACCTGGTTTATTTATCATCTCTTTAAATCTACTTTATGAAAAAAATATTCTACTTGCTATCAATCGTTTTTGTGGTTTCTTGCTGTAAAAAAGGAGGAGAAAATACAGAAGGAAATAAAACAGACACCGTTGTTGCTGATCCAAACAATATCAATGTCAGTATTTTGATCGACCTTTCAGACCGGATAGATCCTGCAACCAATCCCAATCATGCAATGCCATATTTTCAACGGGATACCGAATACATCAAAGCCATCGAAAAAGGATTTCTCAATCATATGAAATCCAAAAGAATCATCACCTATGACGATCAGATGCAGGTGTTTTTCAATCCGGAGCCTTCCGATCCCAAGATCAATGATTTCACAAAAGAACTAAAGGTTTCTTTTGATAAAAATACGTCGAAAGAATATTTTGCAGCCGTTGAAAAGAAATATTCCGAAATTCCGTCATACATTTATCAATCAGCCATTAAAGATAAAAATTATATAGGCTCCGACATCTGGGAGTTTTTTAGAAATAAGGTCAAAGATTACTGCGTAAAAAATGATAAAAGAAATATTCTTTTTATCCTGACAGACGGTTATATGTATCATGATGATTCTAAATTTTCACAGGAAAATAAAACCTCCTATTTAACTTCAAAACTGATAAAATCAAATAATCTTACGACAACAGATTTTAAAAAGATTATCGAAAAGAACAAATACGGCTTTGTAAAGGCAAACGATGGCCTTAGCAATCTTGAGGTAGTCGTTTTAGGAATTAACCCTGAAAAAGGAAACCCCTTTGAAGAAGCCGTTATCAAAGAATATTGGGAGAACTGGTTTAAAGAAATGAAAATCAAAAGCTATCAGATCAAATCGGCTGATCTGCCTTCCAATCTGGAACCGATTATTATGAAAGTGGTTACGGGAAAATAAAGAATAGCTTACCGCTTTAAATTAAAATCAGCAATCCTTGAAGGTAAGCGTATTTCTGCATTTTTATTAACTTGCAGGCTTTAAAATAATCATGACAAATCATTCGCTTGTTTCCAATCCAAAAAAGAGCATAATAGTAGATTTTCCTTTAGAAAAAATCAGGGAAAGTGTTAAAAACATCTCATTGCTTGATCATAAGTATGAGCCTGGTCAGCAAGACGATGTTTTTAACCAGTATATATTTAAAGCAAGTGAATTTTTAAGTTGGGGAGCCGTTATTCTTATCAATTTAAGCCGTGTTTCTGAAAATAAGACTGAAATAAGCATTGAAGTAATGAGAAATTTTGGTGCTTTTGATTCTTCTGTGGAAATTCAAGATGCAAATAGACACCTTATTAATGTTGTAAACTATATTTCTCGCTTAACAACATTGTCTTCTCAAGAAATTGCAGGAATGAAAACCCGGCTTCAGCAGGTTGAGGCAGAACGAGAACGTGAAAAAAGGAAAAAGTCAGAAGAAAGAGCGGAAAGAATTGAAGTTATGAAAGTAAGATTTCATCGGAGAAATAAAACGGCAGCCGCTGTTCTGGCTTTATTCTTAGGATTTGCCGGTGCACACCGTATCTATCTGGGACAGCGCACCAAAGGATATATCAGTGCTTTCTTTTTTTGGACTTTAATCCCTTCAGTAATTGGCATAATAGATTTTTTTTCCTTCATCTTCATGTCTCAGGAAAAATTTGATGCTAAATACAATTCAGAAAATATTCTAAAGTAAAAAGCGAAGAGTGGTTCTTCGCTTTTATTATTTTCTAAACATTTCCGTGTGCGGAATATTGTCTTCGAGGTATTTTTTTCCGGTATCTTCAAAACCGAATCCGCCGTAGAACCGCAGCAGATAGTCTTGTGCAGAAATTCTGATCTCCGAAGTACGGAAACGGTTTTCAATGGCTTGTACAGCATAAGCAATCAACTGTTTCCCCAGGCTTTTGCCTCTTGCCTTTTCCGTGGTCAGAACCCTTCCGATTGATGCTTCATTATACTTGATCCCTTTATCGAAGATTCTGCAGTAAGCCAGCACTTCCCCATCCTCTTCAGCCCAGAGGTGAACAGCTTTCTGATCGTAACCATCCAGGTCCGGATAGGGGCAATCCTGCTCTACAACAAAAACATCTACCCTCGCTTTGATAACGGCATACAGTTCGGGAACGGTAAATTCCTCAAACGTTTTTATTTTCCAGATTATATTACTCATCAAAACTTACATTGTTGTTAACCAGGAACTCATTGGTCTTTTGGATAAAACGCAGGATTTCGTCACAGCCTTCTTTCTTTTCCGCAGAGGTAACATAGATTTCCGGCAGGTCTTCCCAGGTCTTATGCAGTTCCGCTTTATAATTTTCTACATTCTGTATCGCGGCATTGGGTTTCAGCTTATCCACTTTCGTAAAAACAATCGAAAAAGGAACCCCGCTTTCCCCGCACCACTGGATAAACTCCAAATCGATCGCCTGGGGCTTATGCCTGGAATCTACCAGTACGAAAAGGTTAACCAGGTTTCTTCGGTTCAAGATATAATTGGTAATCAGTTTTTCAAAATCCTTACGGATGGATTTGGAAACTTTAGCATATCCGTATCCCGGTAAATCGGTGAGATACCAGTTTTCATTCACCAGAAAATGATTGATGAGCTGTGTTTTTCCGGGAGTTCCGGAAGTTTTCGCAAGATCCTTATGGTTCATCATTGCATTGATCAAAGAAGATTTTCCTACGTTGGATCTCCCGATAAATGCATATTCCGGCATATTCGGCTCCGGACATTCCTGCCATTTTCCGCTGCTCTTTACAAACGTTGCTGTTTTAATAACCATTTCTTTGCATATTTTAATTCTTCAAATATCGGAATAAAAAAGCCGACATGAAAACTTAGCCTTCTCTTATAAAATAGTAAGGAGCTTTCAACAGTTTTATTTAATTATAAAACAACAGGTTAGATAAAATTATAGAAATTTTTAAATAGGATAAGTGTAAAATGGAAAAGAGTAATAAATGTTACGCTTGTGATAGGTTGATGTTTAGCAAAAAAATAGGAAGTAAAACTTACCTCCTATCCTATATTTTAAACTTTATCTTTCAGCCAGCTGTAAAGAATTTCATTGAATTCGTCTGCCTTTTCCATCATCGCTGCGTGGCCGCATTTATCGATCCAGAACAGCTCCGAATTCGGAATAAATTTATGCATGTCTTCCGCAACTTCCGGAGGAGTTACATTATCGTTTCTTCCCCAGATCAGGCAGGTAGGCGTTTTGATCTTCGGCAGATCGTTCAGCATATTATGCTTGATGGCACTTCTGGCCAGCATAACCGTTTTAATGCCTTTCATCCTGTCATTTACCACAGAAAAGACCTCGTCCACAAGATCTTCGGTAGCTACGGCAGGATCATAAAAGACCTCTTCTGTTTTTTTTCTGATATAGGAACGGTCGTTCTTTCTCGGGAAACTGTCCCCGAAAGTCCTTTCATACAGGCCCGAACTTCCCGTAAGTACAAGATTTTTAACCAAATCCGGCCTCGCCAGGGTCAGGATAAGTCCGATGTGTCCGCCCATAGAGTTCCCGACAATTGTTGCAGGACCTTCCACATGGGTTTCCAAAAATTTGGCGATATACTTGGCCAAAGTCGTAAGATTGGTATTAAGTACCGGCAACTCGTAGATCGGTAGCTGGGGAACATATACTTTGAATCCCCTGTCTGAAAAAAAATCCACCATCTTATCGAAATTGCTCAATCCTCCCATCAAACCATGAAGCAACACCAATGGATGTCCCTCTCCCGCCTCTATAAAGGTATATTTCTTTTCTTTTTTTGTACTAAATATCATAAAATGCCTTAATAAAGCCTTGCAAAAATACAAATTAAACCTCAAAAATATTTTGAATACTCTAATTTAAAATAAAAATAATATACCAAACTCCTTTTTCCTCACTTTTTTGTGAAACTCTTTTCTATGGGTCAAATAATACTTCCCACAACCCCCATCATATCAGAATATTAAACCCCCGAAATTAAATCTTTAATAAAACTTATTAACATTAAGGCAAAAAGTGGTAAAAAGTGGGAGGATTTAGAAATTATTATATAAATTTGTCCCAAATGAAAAGTTTCATTGGGACATATGAGTGTAAAATTGACGACAAAGGCCGCTTAAAAGTTCCCTCCTCTTTAATCAAACAGATGGAGAACTTCGATGATAAGGCATTTGTGGTCAAAAGATCTGTGTTCCAGTCCTGCCTGGAAGTTTACCCCATTACGGCATGGGATAAAATGATGGGCAAGATCAACAAACTGAATCGTTTTGTAAAAAAGAATGCTGATTTCATCAGAATGTTTACGGCAGGAGTAAAAACGGTAGAATTGGATAATGCAGGAAGGTTACAGATCTCAAAAGACCTTACGGTATTCGCCGGTCTTCAGAAAGACATCGTGATTACCGGGGCGGGAGAACTTTTCGAGGTCTGGGACAAAGAAGCGTACGAAAAGGTAATATCCATAGACGAAGCCGATTTTGCCAGCCTTGCCGAAGATGTAATGGGCTCTTTAGATGAAGAATAACCGCCGGATAAGGCGATAAAAAAACACACCTTAAGCATGTATCATAACCCCGTTTTGTTGAAGCAAAGTGTTGATGATTTGGTAACGAATCCAGACGGAACCTATGTAGACTGTACTTTTGGTGGCGGAGGCCATTCAAGAGAAATATTGAGCCGGCTTTCCGATAAAGGGAGACTGTTCAGTTTTGATCAGGATCTGGATGCGCTGAAAAATGCCATCGACGATCCGAGATTTACACTGATCAATCAGAATTTCCGGTTTCTGGAAAACTCGCTGCTGATCTACGGCGTTTCCCAGGTCGACGGAATTCTGGCAGATTTGGGGGTTTCCTCGCATCAGTTTGATGAAGCCGACAGAGGATTCTCCACGAGGAGCAATGCGCCGCTGGACATGCGGATGAATGTGATGCAGGGCCTTGATGCCAAAAGAGTGATCAACGATTACGATGAAGAGCAGCTTGCCGATATCTTTTATTACTACGGCGAACTGAGAGAAGCAAGAAAGCTGGCAAGGGATATTGTTCATCACCGGAAAACGAAGAGCATCAATACCACGGAAGACCTGAAAAAACTCTTCAGCTATCTTCCGCCGCATAAAGTGAATAAATTTTATGCCCAGCTGTTTCAGGCGATCCGGATCGAGGTGAATCAGGAGCTGGAAGTTTTAAAAGAAATGCTTGTTCAGGCATATAACGTTTTAAAGCCTGAAGGAAGGCTGGTCGTAATCTCCTACCACTCCCTGGAAGACAGGCTGGTAAAAAGATTTTTGAAAAACGGAATGTTTGAGGGGGAACCCGAAAGAGACATTTACGGAAATTATAAAAAAGCATTCGAGCTGGTAAAGAGCAAAGCCATCGTTCCCGACGACAGGGAAATCGAGGAAAATTCCAGAGCCCGAAGTGCTAAAATGAGAACAGGAATTAAAGTGTAATGGTGAATAGTGAATGGTGAATAGTCAATTGTAAATTAAATTGACCATTCACAGGCAACGCGAATTCACTGCAAAGCAAATTGACAATAAATTGGCAAAAAGAGCAACAACAAATCGTCCTCAGAAGAGACTTACTTTTATAGACATTATAAAAGGAAATTTCCTGAACCGTGACGAGATCAAGATGCACTACAAATACTTTTTGCTGCTGTTTATCCTGATGATGGCGATGATTTACAGCAACCATCTGGTAAATAAAAAAATTAAAATCGTTAACGCTTTAAAAGAAGAAACGGAAGAATATAAATCACGGAACGCTTACGCACAGAGTAAGCTGATAAAAGTAAAAATGGAATCGGAACTGGGGAAGGAAGTCGCACGGGATTCTCTGATGACGCTGGAAAACCATCCTCATAAATTGCTAATCAAACTGGACAGTACAGATGCAAAAGCAAAATGAATACGACAACAAACGTAAGAAAACCTTACGGTGGGGCTACCTCTTCGCAGTGGTGGCTTTGTGCGTGTTTACCCTGTTCCTTGCAAGAATCGTCATCCTTCAGAATACCAACGTCCAGGAAATAAAAGACGATTACATCAACAAAAATTACCGGGAAGCGACCTTAAAAGCCGCCAGAGGGAACCTGTTTGCTTCAGACGGCTCTATCCTTGCCACAACCGTGATGCGGTACGACATTTACCTGGATTTCAAAACAATGAGGGACACGATATACACCAATAATATCGGCGCTCTCACCGATTCTTTGAGCAAAATGTTCGGAAAGCCGAGAGGAGAATTCAGAAAGAAATTTGACGAGCAGCGTAAGAAGAAAAACCAGTATTATACCTTGGTAAAAGGCCTGGATTTCGATCAGTATGACAGGATCCGTAAATTCCCGATTTTCAGAAGAGGTAAAAACAAAGGCGGTTTCATCGTAGACCGCAACTACAAAAGAGAACTTGCCACCTCGGAGATCGGAGCAGGAACTATCGGGATGGACGACGGTGTACACACAGCCGGTCTTGAAGGTGCTTTCTCAAAATACTTAAGAGGCACAGACGGCAAAAGACTGGAACAGAGAATCAATTCATCCCAATGGAAACCAATTGACTTCTGGAAAGTTCAGGAACCGATCGACGGTGAAGATGTATATACGACTTTAGACCTTCGGATTCAGGACATTGCGCACTCTGCATTACAGAAACAGCTGATTAATTTCGAAGCGAAACACGGAACCGTGATTGTCATGGAAGTGGCAACCGGGAAAGTCCGCGCTATGGTAAATCTAAGAAAAACCGACGATGGTGATTATGTGGATTCCTATAACTACGCCCTGAAAGATAATATAGAACCGGGTTCCACTTTTAAAACCATTTCTCTGCTTGCCGCAATGGATGATGGATTTATCGACGAAAACACAACCGTGGATGTAGGAAACGGTGTCTGGGTATATGCCAAACAGCGGATTTCAGACGGTCACGGTCACGGGGTGTATGACATCAGTGATGTGCTGGCCAAATCCAGCAACGTAGGTTCCGCAAAATTAATTACGAAATACTACGCCGAAAAGCCACAGATTTTCCTGGATCACCTGAAACGATGGAAATTATTCGACAAAATGGATATCGAGCTTCCGGGAATCACCAAACCCCGGTTTGTAACCCCGGAAAGCAAAAGATGGAATCCTGCAGCCCTTGCATCCCTGGCGTATGGATATGCTTCCAACATCAATTTATTGCAGTTAGCCACTTTCTACAACGGGGTTGCCAACAACGGTAAAATGCTGAAGCCTCTTTTCATCGATAAAATTATGAAAGACGGCAAGGTATCGTATACGGCAAAACCTGAAGTGATGGTAAGCAAAATGGCTTCTGAAAAAGCGATCAGGATGATGACCCACGCGCTTACCAAAGCCGTTGAAAAGGGAACCGGAAAAAGCATCTTTACTCCTAACCTGAAAATGGCCGGGAAAACCGGAACCGCAAGGTTTGAATACTGGCTGCCCGGTCCGATGAAGTACCGCGCCTCATTCGCCGGCTTCTACCCTGCGGATAGTCCGAAATACACCTGCTATGTGATGATCAGCGAACCGAATACTGCGAAAGGCTTTTACGGAGCTACCGTTGCCGCACCGGTATTTAAGGAAATCGCAGGGAAAACCTTCCTAAAGACACCACAGAATGTTGAAAAAGAAATGCTGGTCGACAAAAAGGTAAACCTCAACAAGATGGTGGAACCGAATGTAAAAGTCGCCGTAAATCATAAACAGATGCCTAATGTAGTGGGATTAATCGGTAAAAACGTAATTCCGCAGCTGGAAAACCTGGGCTACCGGGTAGATTATAAAGGAGTCGGCAGAATTACGGAACAGTTTCCGACGGAAGGGACGACCATCAGCAAAAACCAGCGGATTTATTTATCCCTGCAGAATTAAAACGGGTCCTGAAGGAACGATTTAAAACAGAACGGGATGCAGTCCTGTTAAAATAAAATATTAAAAGATAAAGCATCAGAGAAATGCAGCTAAATGAATTATTAAAAAGAATACCGGTATTAGAGATCCTTGGCAATGACAGTCAGGAAGTTTCCGACCTGGTTTTCGACAGCAGAAAGGTTACGGAAAACTCCTTATACATTGCGGTGAGGGGAACCGTTGTGGACGGACATTCATTTATTGCATCATCGGTAGAAAAAGGAGCAACAGCTATTGTCTGTGAAGAATTTCCTGAAAATCCGGATGAGAACATCACCTATGTGAAAGTAAAAGATTCATCCAAAACTTTAGGCCAGCTGGCCTCCAACTTCTATGGGAATCCTTCCGAAAAGTTAAAATTAATCGGTGTTACCGGAACCAATGGGAAAACTTCGGTTTCCACACTGCTTTTCGATGTCTTTAAAAATCTGGGGTATGATTCAGCCTTATTGTCTACCGTGGAAATCAGAATTGCCGACCAGGTGATTCCGGCAACCCACACCACTCCGGATATCATTACCATCAATAAAATCCTGGCCCAGGCTGTTGAAGAAGGCTGCGAATTTGCCTTCATGGAAGTTAGCTCCCACGGGATTGCCCAAAACAGAATCGAAGGGCTTCATTTTAAGATCGCAGGTTTCACCAATCTTACCCACGATCACCTGGATTATCATAAAACGTTTGACGAATATCTGAAAACGAAGAAAAGGTTTTTCGATGAACTCGATCATACAGCCGTTGCCATTACCAATGTAGATGATAAAAACGGAAATGTCATGCTTCAGAATACGAAGGCTGCTAAAAAGTCCTATGCCCTGAAAACCATGGCCGATTATCATGGAAAACTCCTGGAAGTTGACTTCAACGGAATGCTGCTGAATTTCAACGGAAAAGAATTTTGGACAACTCTTACAGGAAAATTCAATGTATACAATCTACTGTTGGTATTCGGAATTGCTGCTGAGCTTGGCTTTGAGCAGGAAAAAATCCTTCAGGCCATCAGTCAGTTAAAAAGGGTTTCCGGAAGATTTGAAACCTTCAAATCGGATGGCGGAATTTTCTTCATTGTAGATTATGCCCATACTCCGGATGCCCTGGAAAATATTCTGGACAGCATCAACGATATCCGAACCAAAAACGAAAGGTTAATCACCGTTTTTGGCTGTGGCGGTGACCGGGATCATGCAAAAAGACCGGAAATGGGAAATATTGCCACGAAAAAATCGACGTTGGCCATCATCACTTCAGATAACCCGAGAACGGAAGATCCGGCAGCCATCATTAAAGAAATTGAAGCCGGTGTTGAACCGCAGAACTTCAGCAAATACACATCTATTCCGGATCGGAAAGAAGCCATCAAAATGGCCATAAAATTTGCCGAGCCGAAAGACATCGTCCTTGTAGCCGGAAAAGGACACGAAAACTATCAGGAAATCAATGGCGTAAAACATCATTTTGATGATAAAGAAACAATTAATGAGCTTTGGAAATTAATGAGTAAATAAACATAAATGATTATTGATAATTGATTAATGATGGAAAATAATTACAACCAGATTTTTGCCAAGAGAACAAAGGCTTTAGCAATAAGAATAATCAATGACTTATCAGACTTGCCATATTCTGATAAGGTATCTGTAATCAGAAAACAAATATTTCGTTCAGCAACTTCGGTAGCAGCAAATTACAGAGCAATGTGCAGAGCGAGATCTGAGAAGGAGAAATACGCTAAAATCTGTATCGTTGTTGAAGAAGCTGATGAGACAGTATTTTGGCTTGAAGTCATTGAAGAAATAAATATGATTTCTAAAGAGATTGCAGATGTTCTCATGAAAGAATGTTTAGAAATTTTAAAAGTAACATCAACTTATAAAAGTAAATTAAAGAGTAAAGTAGCATAATATTACTTTCAGAGATCAATCATCAATTATCAATCATCAATAATAAAGAAATGTTATATTATCTATACGAATATCTAACCCAACACGGCATCCATGTTCCAGGACTGGGACTGCTGAGATACATCTCGTTCCGTGCCGGAATGGCGGTTCTGTTTTCCCTGACCATCGCTCTTGTATTTGGTAAGAGAATCATCAACTACCTGCGGGCAAAACAAATGGGTGAGCTGGTTCGTGATCTTGGACTGGACGGACAGAAACAGAAAGAAGGAACCCCTACCATGGGAGGCCTTATTATCATTCTGGCGACGTTAATTCCGGTTCTGCTTTTCACAAGAATTACCAATGTCTATATCGTTCTTCTGATTGTGTCGGTCATCTGGATGGGGGCGATCGGTTTCCTGGATGATTATCTGAAGAAGATTAAAAAAAATAAAGACGGCCTGAGCGGTAAATTCAAAATCGTAGGACAGGTCGGCCTGGGAATGATTGTCGGAGTTACCATGTATTTCCACGCTGATGTTACGGTAAAAAGAAAATACTCGGATGCCAAAGTGGTAAACAGAAATAATGTGGAGCAAAATTTTATGCCTACTGAAAAAATCACGGTTTCCACAGTTCCTTTTGCTAAAAACAACGAATTCGATTACAGCGGGATACTCTTCTGGATGAATGATAAAGATGCCCACGAATGGGCCTGGGTGGTTTTCATCCCGATCGTTATTTTTATTGTAACGGCCGTATCCAACGGAGCCAACATCACCGATGGGATTGATGGCCTTGCCGCAGGAACCAGTACCGTCATTTTATTGGCACTCGGCCTGTTTGCTTACCTCTCCGGAAACATCATTTTTGCAGACTATCTGAACATTATGTTCCTTCCGAACATGGGAGAAACCACCATTTTCGTAGTGGCCATGGTAGGAGCCGTGATCGGATTCTTCTGGTACAATACCTACCCTGCCCAGGTTTTTATGGGCGATACCGGAAGTCTCATGCTAGGCGGTGTCATTGCCGTTTTAGCAATTATTTTAAGAAAAGAACTGATGATCCCTGTGCTGTGCGGAATTTTCTTAATTGAAAATATTTCCGTGATGCTTCAGGTGGTTGTATTCAAATACAGAAAAAGAAAATTCGGGCTGGAATATGCCCAGAACAACAGGCTGTTCAGGATGTCCCCTTTGCATCACCATTATCAGAAGGGTGGCTTCCATGAGAGCAAAATAGTAAACCGAATGATCATTATCGGGGTAATGCTGGCGATTGTATGCCTGATTACTTTGAAGATGAGATAAAATTAATTTAAAAATTGAATGATTCTAACCGGATTGTTCAGTCATTAAATCAGAAATTATATGAAAATAGTTGTTTTAGGAGGAGGAGAAAGCGGTTGCGGAGCTGCCTATCTGGCGAAAAAGAAAGGCATGGAAGTCTTTCTTTCGGATAAAGGCGCCATCAAAGACAATTACAGGCAGTTTCTTACCGACCATGAAATTGAATTTGAAGAAGGGAATCACGACGAAGAAAGGATTCTAAATGCAGACTGGATCGTAAAAAGCCCGGGTATCCCGAAAAAGGCCGATATGATTCAGAAAATCCAGCAGAAAGGCATAAGACTTTCCTCTGAGATCGAATTTGCTTCAGAGTTTACCGATGCTAAAATTATCGCGATTACCGGAAGCAACGGAAAAACAACAACCACATCCCTGATCTACTATATCCTGAAAAATGACGGATTAAACGTAGGCCTGGGCGGAAATATAGGATACAGCTTTGCAAGACACGTAGCCGATGAAAACCATGAGTATTACGTACTGGAAGTAAGCTCCTTCCAGCTGGATGATATTCAGAATTTCAGGCCGTACATTTCTTTGCTGCTGAATCTGTCTCAAGACCATTTGGACCAGTATAATTACAATTATGAGGAATATGCACTGGCCAAATTCAGGATTACGGAGAACCAGGAGAATGATAATTTTTTCATCTACAACAAAGATGATGAAATGAGCAAGAACATTCTCGAAAAATTAGAGGTCAAAGCGAAAATGATCCCTTTTTCTACCAAAGAACAACTGGCTGAAGGAGGTTTCATCAACGAAGATAAAATAGAAGTGAAGCTGAAAGATAATTTCTCCATGAAAATTGATGAATTATCTCTTTTAGGCACCCACAATGTAGCCAACAGCCTGGCGGCGTCGATCGCCGGTAAAATACTGGAAATCAATAATGAAAGCATTAGAAATTCTTTAATGACCTTCCAGGCGGTAGAACACCGGTTAGAGCTGGTAACCGAAATTGACGGTGTAAAGTTCATCAACGACAGTAAGGCAACCAATGTGAACGCGACCTATTATGCCTTGGAAAGCATGAAAACACCGACCGTATGGATTGTCGGCGGCGTAGATAAAGGAAATGACTATACTGAAGTAGAAGAATTAGTCAAAAGAAAAGTAAAGGCCATTGTCTGCCTGGGAATAGATAACGATAAGATTATCAACTTCTTTAAAGACAAAAAAGAATATATTTACGACACCTCAAGCATGGAAAAAGCTGTGGAAATAGCAAAATCCCTGGCTAAAAAAGGTGATACGGTATTACTGTCTCCCTGCTGTGCAAGCTTTGATTTATTCAAAAGCTATGAAGACAGAGGCCGTCAGTTTAAAGATCAGGTATTAAAGGAAATCCGCTAACCTCAAATAGCGAACACGAATTATGAACGAACAGGACACAGAAAACAGATTTGAATTTCTAAAGGGCGATAAAGTACTTTGGATGGTCATTCTTGTGATCTCCATCTTCTCTATTTTCCCTGTATACTCCGCAAGTTCGAATCTGGAATATATCGTTAATAACGGGACCACGACCGGTCACGTCATCAAGCATATGTTCTTTGTGGTCTTAGGATTGGGGATCATGAGAGTGGTCGGAATGATCAAGTACGAGTACATTGGAAAGCTCAGCAGCATTCTGCTTGGGCTGATGGTGGTGTTATTGATTGTCACCATGTTTACCGGCCAGACCATCGATGGGGCAAGTGCTTCCCGATGGCTGAAAATCCCCGGAACACCGATTTCTTTCCAGCCTTCTTCGTTCGCTTTCCTAATGCTGATTATCTATCTGTGTCGGTATTTAACCAAAAAAATTACCCGTGAAAGGCTTCCGATAGAAAACATCATGTACATTTTCGGGCCGATTTTACTTGTTTTTGTCCTGGTGGCCAAAGACAACGGTTCCACGGCATTGATGATCCTGATGGTTTCCGTGATTGTGCTTATTATTGGGCAGCTGCACTGGAAATATATCGCAGGATTTATTTCTGCTTCGTTCATCGCTATCGTACTGTTTTTAGTCGTTGCCTTGAATACCAACCTCATCGGCGGAAACCGGGTGCATACCTGGATGAGCCGGATCGAAACCTTTACCTCCAGCAAAGCGAAAACCGCTGATGTAGATGATGAAAGCGTAAAAGCCAAAAACTACCAGGTGATGCAGGCCAAAGCGGCCATCGTTCATGGGGGAATTACCGGAATGGGACCTGGCAAAAGTGCTTTGAAGCAAATGCTTCCGCAGTCCGCCTCCGACTTTATCTTCGCGGTAATTGTAGAGGAATATGGGGTAATCGGAGCTGTTTTTTTAGTGAGCTTATATTTAATCATGATTATCCGTATTGTGATGATCGCCAGCAAGATGCCTGCCTTCTTCGGTTCTCTGCTGGTACTTAGCCTGGGAGTTATGATTTTCGTACAACTTTCGGTAAATATTGCCGTTGCCGTCAATCTCATCCCGGTTACAGGGCAGCCGCTGCCACTGATCAGTTACGGGGGAACCTCGATGCTGGTCACCTACCTGCAGCTGGGAATCATCCTGAACATCAGCTCAAGGATTCAGATCTACGATGAAGAAGGAATGGGTAAAAAACAGAGCATCGCCGAGATAAACGATATTGCTTAAAGTTCCAAAGGAACGACTTAACACAGGATAGGATGAAATCCTATCAAAATTGAATAAATAAATTTTTGATAAATAAAAATGGACAATCATTCAGTCAATAGCCAAAAGCCAACAGCCATCCGCGTTTTATTATCGGGCGGAGGAACGGGAGGACATATCTTTCCGGCCATTGCTATTGCCGATGAGATCAGAAAAAGATATCCGGATGCCGTTTTCCTCTTTATCGGGGCCAATGGCAAAATGGAAATGGAAAAGGTTCCGCAGGCGGGTTATCCTATCGAAGGAATCGACATTGCCGGAATCGACAGGGGAAATATGCTGTCGAATCTGGGTCTGCCTTTTAAAATTCTGAAAAGCCTGTCCCGATCGAAAAAGATCATTAAGAATTTCAACCCCGATTTTGCTGTGGGAACCGGAGGTTTTGCCAGCGGACCGGCCTTGTACGAAGCCAGTAAACTGGGAATTCCGATTTTTATTCAGGAGCAAAATGCCCACGCCGGTGTAACGAACAAAATTTTAAGTAAAAAGGCAAAAGCCGTATTTACGGCCTATCCTAAAGTGGAAGGCTTCCCGGCTGACAAAATAAAATTCCTCGGCAACCCGATCCGTGAAAATATTGTTTCCGGAATGCAGGATCCTGTTCTTGCCAAAGAGAAAATGGGACTTGCCAAAGACAAGCTGACCATTTTATCCGTTGGCGGCTCTTTGGGTTCAAGAACTCTGAACAACGGGTGGAAAGACAATCTGGAACACCTGAAAGAAAAAGGCTACCAGCTAATCTGGCAGACCGGGAAACTGGATTACAGCGAACTGTCCTCCAGCCTCCAGCTTTCAGCTTCCATCCAGCTAAAAGAATTTATTAAGGAGATGGAAACGGCCTACTCGGCAGCCGATGTAATTGTTTCCCGTGCGGGTGCTATCGCCATTTCCGAACTGGCCGTGGCTCAGAAACCGGTCTTATTGGTACCTTTTCCTTTTGCTGCAGAAGACCACCAAACTAAAAATGCCTTAAATACTGGTAGAAAAAAATGCGGCCCGGATGGTAAAAGATACCGAGATGAAAGATACATTCTGGAATACGCTTTCAGAGATTTGTGAAAATGAAGATTTAAGAAAAGAAATGTCGGACAATCTAAGGTATTTTGCCAAGCCCAACGCGGCTAAAGAGATTGTGGATGAGATTTTTGAAGCAATGTCTATCTGAGAAGAAAAGACAATATATTGAACTTGGCATTAAGAAAAGCCATTTATAGCCTTTGAAAAGGTAATTTGGAAAAGAAAGAGATTATAAAGATTTAAAATATAAAATGAACCGTTTAAAAACATATCAGAATTTTTACTTCGTTGGAATCGGAGGTATCGGGATGAGTGCGCTGGCACGTTATTTCCATGCCTCAGGCAAAAAAGTTTTGGGCTATGATAAAACCAATACCAAGCTTACGCAAGCGCTGATGAATGAAGGAATCGATATCGTTTTTGAAGATACCGTTGATGAAAAAATCACCCAGCTTCAACAGGAAAACACATTGGTAATCTATACGCCCGCCATTAAGGCTTTAGGGATTTTAGATTATTTTAATGAAAATCAGTTCGAAGTATTGAAGCGGGCAAAGGTATTAGGTTTAATTACGGAAAATACCGACTGTATCGCTGTTGCCGGAACCCACGGAAAAACAACGACTTCCACGCTTGTTTCTCACCTGTGTAAAGAAGCGGATCTGCCTTTTTCATGTTTCCTGGGAGGAATTTCCGAGAATTTTAAATCGAATTTCCTCTACAATGGCTCCCAATACTCTGTGGTGGAAGCCGATGAGTACGACCGAAGTTTCCTGAACCTTTCTCCGGATTGGGCTGTGATTACTTCTACCGATGCGGATCATCTGGATATCTACGGCGATAAAAACACCATTGAAGAAGGATTCAGGCAGTTTGCAGCCTTGGTTCCTGACGACAAACAGCTGTTTGTACGAAAGGGAATTGAAATCGGAAGGCCGGCGCTGACGTATGCCGTCAACGAAGAAGCCGACTATTATTCGGATAACCTGAGAATGGAAGGCGACCAGATTTATTTTGACTTCCACACCCCTACTGAAACGGTAAAGGATTTCATCTGGGATACACCGGGCATCCACAATGTAGAAAATGCAACCGTAGCGTTGGCAATTCTTCACAACATAGGCGTGGATTTCGACACCCTGAAAAAAGCAATTGCCAGTTTTAAGGGCATTAAAAGAAGATATACCAAACACCGCTATGAGAACGGTAAAATTTACATCGACGATTATGCGCACCATCCAACGGAAATCAATGCCGTGATGGGCTCGATCCGTACGTTTTACCCTGATAAAAAATTGCTGGTGGTTTTTCAGCCGCATCTCTTCAGCAGAACACGTGATTTTGCAGATGGATTTGCCGAAAGCCTCAGCCAGTCGGACGAATTGATTTTACTGGATATTTATCCCGCCAGAGAAATTCAGGAAAATTTTCAGGAAATTACTTCCGAATGGTTGTTAAAAAAAGTAACTTTAAATAAAAAGGAGGTTTCACCACTAAATGAAGCTTTCTCTAAAATAAAAGAAAAAGATTTCGATATCCTCCTCACCATCGGTGCCGGAAACATCGACACCCTATATGATCCTGTTTGTGAGTGGATAAATGAAATGCAAAGTGAACAAAAATAAAAACTAAAAAAGAAAAAACTTGGTGAACTCTGTGTTCAAAAAAGAAAATGAAAAATAAATACAGAATATTAAAAATTGCTATTACGGTAATCCTTCTTGGGTTTCTGCTGAGTTTTTCGTTAAAGAAATTCAGCGGTCAGAAGATTACGGATAAGCAGATTTCTGTAAAAATGAATGAAAAAACACCGGTGTATTTCGTCGATGAGAAAGACATCCGTGAGATTGTAAAAAAGGAAAACCCTTCCGGAGAAGTAGGTGACCTGGATATTCCGGCGCTCGAAAAGAAGATCAACAACCTTCCGGCAGTAGACAGCGCCAATGTTTATCTGAATCTGAACGGAAAACTGAACCTCGACATCAAGCAGAGGGTTCCGGTGTTCAGGCTGAATAAAGAAGGAAGAGACTTTTATGTGGATGATAAAGGCGTGGAATTCCCTATCTCGAAAACCTATTCTCATCCCTGCATGCTGGTGACGGGAAATGTGAAGAAAGAAGAATATGAAAAGCTGGCTGAGCTGGTGGAAAAAATCGATAAGGATGATTTCAGTAAAAAATACTTCATCGGGATTTCCAAAGATCGCCACGGCGATTATAATCTGCTGACCAGCGAAGGGAATTATAAAGTAGAAATAGGAGACCTGGAAAGTATTGAGTTTAAAGTAAAGGGCTTTAAGACTTTTGTAGAAAAGTACCTTGTGTATCAGGATCCGGAAAAATACAGCATGGTTTCCGTGAAATACCAGAACCAGATTGTGACCACTTTAAACCCCTATTTTAAAGAGAACGACAGCATCCTGGAGGCCGGTAACAAAGAACTGGCAAAAGCACCTGTACTCACTGCAAAAGCAGTTGAGAATAGAACCAAGCCGACAGAAAATAAAAGAATAAACACCGCTTCAGCAAGAACAGCGGGGAACATAAAGAAAACTGTAACCAAACCGAAACCAACCAGAAAAACAGAGAAAAAACCTACGGCTGCAAAGCCGAAAACCAAGGCAACCGTTAAAATAGAATAAAAATCAAATCGATATAAAAATGGAAAATCAAGAGTATTCAGTAGGTCTGGACATCGGGACGACGAAAATTGTCGCGATTGTCGGAAGGAGGAATGCACACGGGAAGATAGAAGTTCTCGGTGTAGGAAAGGCGAAAAGTCTTGGGGTTCACAAAGGTATTGTGAATAATATTTCGCAGACCATTAATTCAATTAAGGCTGCGGTGTTAGAAGCACAGTCCAGTGCAGGTGTTCCGATCCGTAAAGTAACGGTAGGAATTGCAGGAAAACATATCCGTTCCCTGCAGCATTCGGATTATATTATGCGTGAGCACCCCGACAAGTTTATTACAGATGACGACATTGAAGCATTAAAAGACCAGGTCAAGAAGCTGGTCATGCTCCCTGGTGAGGAAATTATCCATGTTCTTCCCCAGGAATATAAAGTGGATTCCGAAGGTGAAATTCAGGAGCCTGTAGGAATGCACGGAAAACGTTTAGAAGCCAACTTCCATGTAGTCGTAGGGCAGATGGGAAGCATCCGCAATATTGCAAGATGCGTCCGTGAAGCCGGGCTGGAAATGGAAGCGCTTACCTTGGAACCGCTGGCATCTTCAGAAGCGGTTCTTACCAAAGAAGAAAAAGAAGCCGGTGTGGCAATTGTAGATATCGGTGGCGGAACAACGGATATTGCGATCTTTAAAGACAATATCATCCGTCATACCTGTGTAATCCCTTACGGCGGCGGCATCATTACGGAAGACATCAAAGAAGGATGCTCCATTATCGAAAAGCATGCCGAGCAGTTAAAAGTTAAATTCGGTTCTGCGGTTCCGGAATTGGAAAAAGACAGTACCTATGTTACCATTCCGGGGCTTCACGGAAGACCGGACAAAGAGATTTCTTTGAAAACCCTGGCGCAGATCATCAATGCACGGGTAGAGGAAATTCTTGAGATGGTAAATACTGAATTAAAAGCCTACGGCGCCTTTGAACAGAAGAAAAAGCTGATTGCGGGAATCGTCCTGACAGGAGGCGGATCCAACCTGAAACACCTTCGTCAGCTCGCTAATTATACGACGGGTTTTGACAGCAGAATCGGTTTTGCCAATGAGTATGTAGCGAACGATAAAAATCAGTATCTTAAAGGCCCGGAATTTGCTACTTCGATCGGGTTATTAATGGAAAGTTTAAAGATCCGTGATAAAAAGCAGAATGCCGAAGCGCAACAGCCTATGGAAGAGGAAGTACAGCCGCAGCCGAAAGCTGAAACTGTAACTGTTCCGGCCGAAAGCGTACAGCAGATCCAGCAGCCGGAACCTGTTCAGCAACAGGAAACGATGCAGGAACAGCAGCAGAAAAGAGCGGCAAAGCTGACCTTCGGACAGTCGCTGATGGAAAAAGTGAAAAAATTTTTTGAGGAAGTAGAGTAGAAATTATAAATGAGAAGTGATAAGATGTGAATGATGCCTCAATTATCATTAATTATTAAAAAGAAAAGTTATGGAAAATATAGGTACACAGGGGTTTTCGTTTGATTTGCCAAAGGGAAATTCGTCGATCATCAAGGTAATTGGTGTAGGAGGCGGCGGAAACAATGCACTCAAGCACATGTACGAGAAAGGAATTCACGGGGTAGATTTCGTGATATGTAATACGGATGCACAAACTTTAGATAATAACCCGGTTGCCAACAAAGTACAGTTGGGAACTACCATCACCGAAGGTCTTGGTGCCGGTGCGGATCCTGAAGTAGGGGAAAAATCGGCCATTGAAAGCATCGAAGACATCAAAGCAGCCATGGGTCAGAATACCAAGATGGTATTCATTACTGCCGGAATGGGCGGTGGTACGGGAACCGGTGCGGCGCCCGTAATCGCCAAGGTAGCGAAAGATATGGGTATTCTGACGGTGGGAATCGTTACCGTGCCTTTTAGCTTCGAAGGTAAAAGAAGGCTGGAACAGGCAGAAAACGGCCTTGATAAATTAAGAAACAATGTTGACTCACTGATTGTCATCAACAACGATAAATTAAGACAGCAATTCGGAAACCTTGGGTTCAAACAGGGATTCTCAAAAGCCGATGAGGTATTGACAAACGCCGCTAAAGGAATGGCGGAAGTAATTACCGGTTACTTCGATGTAAACATCGACTTTAGAGATGCTAAATCCGTATTGCAAAACTCCGGTACCGCATTGATGTCTACCGGAATTGCTTCCGGCGAAAACAAAGCTGAGGAAGCCGTTAGAAAAGCGCTGGATTCTCCATTATTGAACGATAATAAGATTACAGGAGCCAAAAATGTACTGTTGCTGATTAGAAGCGGTGCAGAAGAGGTAACAATGGACGAAATTGGGGTGATCATGGATCATATCCAGAAAGAAGCCGGACATACGGCCGATATTATCTTCGGGGTAGGTGCTGATGAAGAACTGGGAGACTCTGTAAGTGTACTGGTTATTGCAACAGGATTTTCAAACGATAACAAGAAGTTTGCAGGACCTACTGAGAAAATCAAAATCAGCCTGAACGACAGTTTTGAATCTCCGAAGGAGTCGCCTTTTAAAACAAGAGAAGAAAGAGAATCTTCCGATCACAGCTATGATTTCGGTGGAAAAAGCCTCTTCAGACTGGATGACGAAGACAGCGATATCCCGCAGTTCGGAAGCACGGCTACTGAAAAAAAAATGACTATTGGCAGCGAAGAGACTAAAACGGAAATAAAATTCTTTGATAAAGAGGAAGATAGAAACAATCCTGCCCAGCAATGGAGAAATGAGGAAGAGGAGCAGGAGTCTTTCAGCCTGTTTTCGCTGGACGACGAAGCCGAAGATCCGAATGACCTGGAAATCGAATCTTTTACCTTTGATTTCGACAGCAAGAAGGACGAACCGCAACAAAACAATTCATTCGGCAATCCTTACACAGAGGAAAAGCCTGTAGAGTTTAACTTTTTCGTGAATGAGCCGAAGAACGATTCAAAATCCGATTACGGCCAGCCGAAAGCGGAGTTTACCTCTTCTACAGAAGTAAACCAGCTTACCGAAGAGCCCCTTCAGAAAGTGGAACATTTCTTCCAGCACCTGAAAGAAGAACCGGTGATTGAAGATAAAGCGGAAACACAGGCTCCGAAACCGGCGGAAGAAGAATTTACGTTCGTTAATAAAACCGTGGATCAGGAAAGAGTGATGGAAAGAAGAAACAAGCTGAAAGAGTTCAACTCGCGCTACCAGAACTTCGACAGCTCAAGCGAATTTGAGTCTGTTCCTGCTTTCAAGAGAAAAAATATTTCCATTGACGGCAATAATGCCTCAGACCAGAATATCAACACGTATCTGTCTGACAACAACGGAAACATGCAGATCAGAGAGAACAGGTTTTTAAATAAAGACGTAGACTAAGAAATATAACAATGTAGAAATGTACCAATGTAACAATGCCTATCATTTGGTAAGCTGTTACATTGATACATTGTTAAATTAAAATCATGAGTTTAGAAAATACCATAAGTGAAGCAATAAAAACAGCCATGAGAGCTAAGGATAAAGTAGCTTTGGACTCCCTTCGTGCTGTAAAATCACAGATATTATTGCTGAAAACCGAAGCATTAGGTGCAGAAGTTTCAGCCGAGCAGGAAATCGCCATTCTTCAGAGAATGGTAAAACAGCGTAAAGATTCCCATGACCAGTTTGCCGCACAGGGAAGAAACGATCTTGCCGAAGTGGAAGAAGCACAAATGAAAATCATTGAGCAGTTCCTGCCAAAGCAACTTTCTGCAGAAGAACTGGAAGCAGAAATGAAAAATATTATCGCTGATACCGGCGCCGAATCGATGAAAGATTTGGGAAAGGTAATGGGAATAGCATCAAAATCTTTAGCCGGAAAATCGGATGGAAAAAGCATTTCCGAAATGGCGAAGAAGCTGCTTTCCTAATATAATTGATATTTGATGATTGACAAAGTCATCATTTACCGTTATTTTTATTTATTGTTGGATATTCAACCTTTGCATATCGATTTGATTAAAGAAGCCCGGAACTTTTTAAGTTCCGGGCTTCATTTTTGTGTTCAGATTTTATTTAATAATGATGATTCTCATTCAGAATTAATCATTTAAATAAAACTGAGGGAAATAGTAAACGTTTTTTCATTCTCCATTGTTTTCAGAATCATTTCAAATTTACTAATATTTTATGGATATTAACATATTTAATTCACAAAATAACAAATATGATTATACAATTAATACTCAGTGCATTCTGTTTAACAAAAACATCGATAGTTTTTATATATTGATGAAGAGCGGGGAATTCCTTAAATTTGTACTTTACAAAAAACAAAAATATGTATCCACAAGATTTAGTAATGCCGATGAAGGCTGAACTTACAGATAAAGGCTTTGAGGATCTGACCACACCGGTGCAGGTAGAAGAAGCATTAAAACAATCAGGAACCACGCTTTTGGTAATCAATTCTGTATGCGGATGTGCTGCAGGAGCGGCAAGACCGGGCGTTGTTTATTCTTTAACAGGAGATAAGAAGCCAGATCATTTAACAACGGTTTTCGCAGGTTTTGATACAGAAGCTGTTGTAGAAGCCAGAAAACATTTGGCACCATTCCCTCCAAGCTCTCCTTGTGTAGCACTTTTCAAAGACGGAGAATTGGTTCACATGCTGGAAAGACACCATATCGAAGGAAATCCTGCTGGAGCAATTGCTGCAAACCTTCAGGCTGCTTATGATGAGTACTGTTAAGAATAGAACGGAACTTTAAGTATAGAAACCGCTGCCAGTTGGCAGTGGTTTTTTGCTTCCCAAAATTTTCATTAATAATTTTTACCCGTAAATATTTAGCTACCACACTTTCTTTAGGTCTTGTACGACTCTGCATAAAACACGCAAAAAACACTATAAAATTTACATTTTTACGTCAGAAAAAATTCCTGGAAAATCCAATTATTGTTATATTTGTTGGAATGGCAACGAAAGCACTTTTCAATACGGTGGTCAATTGGTTTATCCGTCAGCGGATAGATCAGATCCAGAATTTTATGGATCATCCTATTGAGACTCAGAAAGGTATCTTATTCTCTCAGTTGTTTCATGCTGAAGATACGGAATACGGAAAGAAATATGGTTTTAATTCCATTTTGAGTTATCAGGACTTTAAAAACAAAGTTCCGATCATTACCTACGAGGAAATGGAGCCGTACATTGAAAAAGCGAGACAGGGTCAGAAGGATATCAGCTGGCCTGGCTACATTAAGCATTTTGCAAAATCTTCCGGAACAACAAACGCCAAAAGCAAGTTTATCCCGATTTCAGCCGAAAGCCTTGAATACTGCCATATGAAAGCGGGAAAGGATATGGTTTCCATTTATGCCAACAATCACCCCGAAAACCAGCTTTTTAATTATAAAAATCTTCGTCTGGGCGGCAGCTCTGAACTGTATGCCGACTTCAACACCAAATTTGGGGATTTATCGGCTATTCTGATTGATAATCTTCCGTTTTGGGTGGAAGTTACCACAACCCCAAGTAAGAAGGTTTCTTTGATGGGAGAATGGGAAAGCAAGCTGAAAGCCATTACTTCTGAAGTGAAAAATGAAGATGTCGGAAGTATCCTGGGCGTTCCGAGCTGGATGATGGTGCTTCTTCAGCGGGTACTCAAAGAAACCGAATTCAATAATATATCGGAATTATGGCCGAATCTGGAAGTGTTTTTCCACGGTGGAATCAGCTTTAAGCCATACCGCGAACAATACAGGCAGATCATCGGGAAGAGCATTAATTACTACGAGATTTACAATGCCTCCGAAGGCTTCTTCGGAATCCAGGACCGATCAAACAGTGACGAAATGCTTTTGATGCTGGATTACGGTATTTTTTATGAATTTATTCCGATGGACCAGTTCCATTCCTCTAATCCGAATGTGGTAAACCTTGAGGATGTGGAGGTAGGAAAAAACTATGCAATGGTTATCACAACCAATGGAGGTTTATGGAGATACCTGATCGGAGACACGGTCGTTTTCACCTCTACAAACCCTTTCAGGATTAAAATTACGGGAAGGACGAAGCATTACATTAATGCCTTCGGAGAAGAGCTTATGATTACCAATGTGGAATCTGCCTTAACCAAAGCCTGCGAGGAAACCAATGCAGCGGTTTCGGACTTTACAGGGGCTCCTGTTTTCATGAAAGAAAATGAAAGCGGCGCACACGAATGGATTTTCGAATTCTGCAAAAAGCCGGATGATTTGGACCGTTTTACTGATATTTTCGACAATCATTTAAAGTCCATCAATTCGGATTACGAGGCGAAACGCTACAACAATATTACGCTGAAAAGGCCGATTGTCCACATTGCCAAACCCAACCTTTTCTATTGCTGGCTGGAATCCAAAGGCAAGCTCGGCGGGCAGAATAAAGTACCGAGGCTCAGCAACGATAGGGAATACATCGATCCTTTGCTGGAACTGAACCGATAAAAATAAAACCGCAGTGATGACTGCGGTTTTTTTACGATTATTTTTTTAAATCTTCTTTCAGCTTTCTGGCGCCCTCCTCTACTTTGGAAGCTCCTTTCGCTGCGGCATCCTTTACATCCTGCCCAGCCTGATGAAGATCGGCTTTTGCTTTATCTGCAGTCGCATCGATTTTATTTTTCGCGTCTTCTGCAGCATTGTCGATTTTCCGTCCGGTTTCATCAATCTTTGCCTCGGCATTTTCTTTTGCCTGATTGATCTTGGCGGTATCTACGCCCAGTCCTGTTTCGGTAGTCGTGGTAGTGGTTACGGTTCCGTCCGCGTTTTCTACCTGTTCTGTCTTAGATTTCGATTTTGTACAGGATATCACCACTGCGGCAATCATAAGTCCTGATAAAATGCTTTTTTTCATACGTATTGAAATTTTTAAAATGTATTCTGTGTCTTATTGTTCTGCTTTTGTTTCTCCGGCCGATGGTATTTCAGGTGTTTTCGGCTTGTTCTTTTCTTCCGCTTTCTTTTCTTCCTGCGCTTTATTCTTATTTTCTTTTTCCAGCTCTTCTTTCAACTTCTTTTCCTGCTCCTGGAGTTTTAGTGCTTCTTTCACAGAATCCTGATATTTCTGGGAAGACATCCTGATCTGGCGCACCACATCGATGGAAGTCGCTCCATTGGAAAAGGAATCAATGGCCGTAGTGTCGTAATTCGCTTTTTGGCTGTCTGCAGGATAAAGGTCTGCCGGTTCTTTTTTGGAACAGGATACCAGTAAGGCTGAAAAAACAAATGCGGCAAAAGATAAATTTTTCATGGAACTAATTTAACAGAAATTCCGCAATTACAGGATAATGATCTGACAATTCAACGGAATTATCCACTTTATAGCTTAAAGGGATGATGGATTTCGAGCTGAAAATATAATCGATCCTCAATGGTACTTTATAATCGTGGAAACTGGAGGAATTGCCGTTTCCTGCTGCTAAAAAAGCATCCTGAAGGTCTTTCCCCAGATTATAATATTCATAAGAATTCGGGACGGAATTGAAGTCACCGGCCAGAATTACCGGATACGGTGAAAGATCTACGGCTTTCCTTATTTTTTTGATCTGGTCTTCATGCGCCTTAAACGTTGGGGTCATATGCGAAAGAAGGGTATTTATTTTATTTCCTTCTTTGCTGAAACCGTCAAACTTAAGCATGGATTTCTGCAAACGGAAAGGTTCAAGATATACATTGATGATCCTGATGATTTTCCCGTTGATGTCTACATCGGCATAGAAAGAATTTCCTCTCGACTTATCGGTAATGAGTTCTTCCTGCCTTACGATTTTATGCTTTGTTTTCAGAATAACGGAAGGGTATTTTACCATATCCTGCTTTAGGGCATGGTTGGTATCCTTTTCCTGCACTAAGATGATATCCGCATCCTGATCGGTAATGTATTTCTTTACTTTTTCCCATCCTGATTCTCCGTATTTTACATTAAAAGTTATTACTTTAATATCCCTTACCGATTTTGTATTTTCCGTTTTCGGCGTAAAATTAATCCATCTTCTGATTGGATTATAAAAGAGGAAAGTGCCTAACACAAAAGCAATGGCAAATTTCTTTCTTCGGATGATCCAGAATAATGTAAAAATAATGTGAAGAGAAATAAGATAGGGAAATCCCAGCGACAGAAGGTTGAGAACACTTAAAAGGTTAGGAGGTACCCATGCGTTTCCTAAGGTACACAGCAGCAAAACAGCAATGGTAATGTGGGCAAATAACAATATCTGGCTCAGCTTCATGAAAAACAGTATAAGGTACCGTGGCAATTTCTGCAAAAATCCTACCACAGCCAAAACTTTAACGGTTTTTATGATCACTTTTCGAGCTTAAAGGTTGCCACCACCGGAAAATGATCGGAAATCTTTACGGAACGGTCCACTTTGTAACTGAGTGCCTTAATTGATTTTGAAGTGAAAATATAATCTATTCTGATCGGGAACTTATAGTCGTGAAAGCTGGTGCCACTTCCCCGCCCTGCTTCTAAAAAGGCATCTTGCAGCCCTTCTGAAAGATGATAATATTCATAAGAATTGGGAACGGAATTAAAGTCGCCCGTCAGGATCACCGGATAAGGGGAATTTTCCACAGCTTTTTTAATGACCTCCACCTGTTCCTGATGAATCTTAAAAGTAGGAATCAGCCTTTTGATGATATCTTTTATTTTTTCTTCATCCTCTTCGTTGTTTCCATTAAGTTTGACCATACTTTTTTCAAACCTGAAAGACTCAAGATGGATTCCTATAAACCGGTATATTTTCCCTTTAATTTCGATATCAGCCTGTAGAGCAGGATTAATAAACTCGTTATTACTCAAACCTATCGATTGTATATTAATTATCTTATATTTCGATAAAATAGTTAGGTCGCCTTTAACGATAAGGTTATAGCCCGAAGACTTATAAGCTGTTCCGAGATCTTCCTGAAGAAGAATAACATCTGCACCGGAATTTTTTAGATAATTTTCTATCTCGGCCTTTGCGTTACCTCCTGATCTTGTATTGAAAGACATTACTTTCAGATCAGGCACTTCAGTTTTCACTGAAGAATAATTTACCCATTTCAACACCGGATTAAAAAAGAGCAATCCCAGAAAAAAGAAGACAAAAGCCCTTTTCTTCCAACAAATGATCCAGAAAAGAGTGAGGGCTACATATCCGAAGATCAATCCCGGAAAAGCCAGGGACAGCAAATTAAACCACGGGAAAACTTTCGGTGAAATATAATCATTGAGAAGCATTCCTACTAAAAGCAGAAAGATCCCCAGGTGCAGCAACAGAAAAATAAGGCGGACGATTTTCACAGGATCTTAATTAATTAAATCTGTATAAATGCCTTTTCCATATTTTTGCCAGAATGAAGCCTGCCACCGCCCCACCTACGTGCGCCAGATGAGCAACCCCTCCGGCATTTCCGGAAATTCCTAAATATATAGACCCGATGACAACAACCGGCAAAACATATTTTACTTTAACCGGAATAGGAATAAACATAATTGCAATTTTTGCTTCAGGATATAGCGTAGCAAAAGCAGCTATTACTCCGAATATTGCACCGGAAGCCCCAAGCATAGGAGTTCGTAAAGCGATATAAAGCTGTTGTGATAAAGCCTGCCCCTCTGCAGTTGTCGCGCTAATTTTTAAGTCTCCCGAATAATCAATGGCTGATTTAGCATAAATTTCAGAGGCATTCAATCCTAGCGCTTCAAGCCCAGATACAATCTGGCGAATCTCAATAAAATTCCACAAATTGAATAAGAAGAAAGCTCCCAATCCACTTACAAAATAGAGAATGATATATCTTCTTTCACCTAGACTTTGTTCCAGTACAGGACCAAAACTAAATAAAGTGAACATATTAAACAAAATATGCATAATACCTATACCTTCCCCTATCTGAGCATGCATAAACATATGAGTGATAATCTGCCAGGATCTGAAATTCGGCGAAAACGGATAAAATGCAGATAAGGTATTATATAACTGTGGAAAAAGAAAATTGGATATAATATAAACTACAATGTTTATAATAATTATATTCCTTGTAACTGGAGGTATAGTATTAAACATCTTCTAAAATTTATTCTTAAAATCATTAAACGGAACCTCGAAAAAGCATCTTTTCCCGTCCGGTAAAAATTCCGGAAAGCCCAAAGCCGTAAAATCCCGGATCAGCTGTTCCGCATCTTTTTTGTAGATAAAATCGAACCTGGATTTGGACTGCATCTTATTCCATTGGTTCTGATAATAATGCAGGAATTCTTCTTCCGATTTGTATTCCAGGATCTCGAAAAGGTTTTCCAAGAATTTCATCACCTGAGTTTCCTTCAGTCCTTCGGGTACGGCGTCGATTCTTAATACGCTTTCATGTGCCACACTCATTTCGAAGCCTAATTCCGGAAGGTATTTTTTTATGGAGTTGTATTTCGCTTTCTCAATTTCATTCATGTGGTATTCCAGGGAGAAGAGCAGCGAATGGCTGTTTGTAACTCCCCTTTTTGAAGGTTTTGTATTTTCCGAAACCCAAAGCCTGTGCATTCTTCCCAGATCTAGCATCAGGGTTTTATCGCCTTTATTGAAAAGCCAATACCCGTTTGGCAGCCGCATTAAATCCTCATCGAAATCTTCATCTTCAAAGAGGTTGATCTTCGAAGGTTCTGCCGTCGAAATATTCTGATGGTACATTTCCGTCAGATTTTGGATCTCGGTGTGGGTTACTTCGCGCTCTTCCAAGAAAGGATTATAATCCCGGTCTACAATGATCTCGGGCATTTTTATAACGGTATTTCCACCGCCATTGCTTTTGCTAGGAAAGGTTTTCTGCATCATATCATCCAGCTCGGGATCCCTTTCAAAATCAAGGCTTGGAGACACATTATAAATCCCCAGCGATCTTTTGATGGTGGATCGAAGCAGGGCGAAAATCAAATGCTCATCTTCAAATTTAACTTCCGTTTTCTGCGGATGGATATTCACGTCGATTTTCTCTGGATCAAGCTCAAGGAAAAGGAAAAAAGTAGGAACATAACCCGGCAGCAGCAGCCCTTCAAAAGCTTCCTGAACCGCCTTGTTGAAGTAGGCACTTTTAAAATACCTTCCGTTCACGAATAGGAACTGTTCGCCCCTGGTCTTTTTTGCCCCTTCCGGCTTCGCTACAAACCCGTGAAGCTTACACCAGATAATATCTTCTTTGATCGGAACGAGCTGCGGCTGAAGTTTCCTCCCGAAAATATCCACAATCCGCTGCATCTGGCTTCCTTTTCTTAGCCTGAATACCGCATCGTCATCATGGAAAAGGGAAAATTCCAGGTTTTCATGTGCCAGGGCCACTCTTTGAAATTCATCGATCACGTGCCTGAATTCCACATTGTTGTTTTTCAAGAATTTTCTCCTGGCCGGAACGTTATAGAACAAGTTTTTTATCAAAAAATTAGAACCGTCTGCCGTCTGGACCGGATCCTGAAACTGGAATACACCGCCTTCTATGTAAATATTAGTGCCGATGGTTGCTTCCGGCTGTTTTGTCCGCAGTTCAACCTGAGAAACGGCTGCAATAGAAGCCAAAGCCTCACCGCGAAAACCCTTGGTGGCAATCTTGAAAATATCTTCAGTAGCTCTGATCTTTGAAGTGGCATGTCTTTCAAAAGCCATGCGCGCATCGGTCTCAGACATTCCTTTGCCATTGTCGACAACCTGAATCAGATTTTTTCCGGCATCCCGAATAATCAACTCGATTTTGGTAGCTTCCGCATCAATCGCATTTTCCAAAAGTTCTTTTACAATGGACGCAGGCCTCTGCACGACTTCTCCTGCCGCAATTTGGTTGGCTACATGATCCGGTAAAAGCTGAATAATATCTGACATAAAAAACGTAAATCAACTTACAAAAATAGTCATTCAAATTAAGAATTAAAACTATAAATGCCTGAATTAAAATTTAATTATCAACATTTCAACAAAGTGAAACATGAACAGTCTACAGCAAAAAAGCCCTGATCACAACCCTTTATTAAAACACAATCCCCCAATTGCACAGGGGCAACAGGAGGATTGATTCACAGCTAGTTTACACAAAATTAATACTGATATTTATATCTCTTAATTAACATTCTATTTTTATATCTGCAGTCCGGGCAATGAACCGGAAAATTTTTATCAACAAGTTTCCGCTCTTTTACTTCATTCTGTTTTATTCATCGAAAACAAGTTTCCCTTTTTTCTGCCTTACAGACCGCTCCTTAATTTCCGGAACGCCATGGATTTTATGATACAGATAAGCGATTGCATTCGGCTTTTTATAAATCTTACTGTATCTGTATTTGGTATAAAAATGTCTGATATGAATTTTATAGGCGTCATACCCAATAACCACCAACAGACATGCACTGATTACATAAAACACCCTGAATTCGAGGTAAAAGTAGGTAAGTCCCGAGAAAACCGCTCCCAAAATATACGAAAGCATAATGCTCATCAACAGTTTTGCCCTGGCTACCAGTTCACCGTTATTTCTGAATTCCTTTTTGGTGAACATCGAGAATAAAATCCCAAGATCGGTAGTGGTTCCCGTAAGGTGGGTGGTTTTTACAGAGAAGTTGGAAATACTTGCCGTCAAACCATTCTGCAGACCTGTTGCAAACAGCATCAATGCGACCAGCCATTCTGTTTCTTCCAGTGTTTTGCGGTAATAAAACTGTCCGTAGATCCCCACAAACAGAAGACAGGCGATTTCCAGCACCAACGGCATGGCATGGGCGAAATATTTGCTCTTCTTATTAAACGTGATAACGATAAAATTCGAAACAAATCCTCCGAAGAAGAACAGGAAAATCCAAAGTCCCACCACCGCAACCTGCGACCAGTTTCCTTTACTGATCTCTGCTGCGAAAATAGCGTAATGCCCCGTTACGTTCGATGTAAAAGAGAGGAATATCAGAAGAGAGGCAATGTTTATAGTACCCGCGGTAAAGGCGGTCAGCGTCCCCAATCTGATGTTGTCTCCCAACGTTCTGCTGTTACTATAATTCCTTAACATTTTTTAAATTTTTAAAGTTTATTTAAGCTTCCACAAAGATCTCCGCCAGCCTTCCTTTTTCCGGAAGACGACCCCGTACTTCTAGAGAGATTTCCTGAGACTTCAGGTCTTTGCATTTTTTGATATAAGGAATCAGGTCGAATTTGCCCTTACCCTTGCTTCTGATCGATGGAGAATAATAAGCCTCCTCAATATTCTCAGCTTTCACATAATTGTTGAAAGTCCTCTGGAAGCTGCCGGTGAAAATGTCACAGACAATCTTGCCGATCAGATGAGGATATTTATTCCTGATAATTCCATAAGCATCGCAAAACTCCTGCGGCCTCAGCTTATTGAAAATCGTACTTTTCGTATTAAACAGAAGGTCTCTAATGGAATCTCCTGTATCATATCCCGAAACCAAAAGAATATTGTATTGATTCTGATCTTCCGAAGCGTCCTTTTCTCTCAATACTTTCTTCAAAATATTTAAAGATTCAAGAGAATAATCGGTGGCTATTAAAATCGTCTTGGTCATATTGTTGAGATTTAGGTTCGTATTGTATCTTTTTCGATAATACAAAACTAAAGAGACCAAATTAGAACACCTTTGGAACGGAATTAAAATGTGATTAAAGAGATTAGAATGTGATTAGAAAATTTGAGGCGAAGATTTGGATAAGCCGGAAGAGGGGAAGCTGGAGGCTGGAAGTTTTTCTTAGATATTATTTGCCTCACTACTTTTGCATTTAACTGTATTAATAAAGCCGTTTAACTATTTTCCTTATCCTCTGCCTGTGCATTATAGAAATTCGGGAAACGCAGTTGTACGGTAGTTCCCTGGTTTTCGTATGAACTTACGATCAGCTCGCCCTGATGCATCCTGACAATATTTCTTGCCAGCGGAAGTCCGATGCCATAACCTTCGTAATTTTTGGTGTTGGAGGCCCGGAAAAAAGGATCGTAAATTTTATTCATTTCTTCTTCGGGAATTCCGATCCCATTATCTTTTACAATGATATAAACATCGGTATCAGTGGCTCCTAACGAAACTTTAACCTGCTGGAAATCGGAATATTTACAGCCGTTCTGAATAATATTCGTTACTGCAAGATGCAGCAACTGTTCATTCCCCTGCACTTTCAGTTTTTTGGGATTATCCGGAAGCATGCTGATGTCCAGATAAATATTGTTTCTGAAATCGATTTTCCGCAGGGTTTCAATAACATCCCAAAGCAGCTGATCGATCCTTATCATGTCTACTCTCTGGATTTTTCCATTGAAACCGGTCTGAGCGATCATCAGCAGGGCTTTTATTTTTTTGTCCAGTTTTTCCGCTTCATCCAGAATAATCCCCAGGGTTTCTTTATATTCTTCATTGGTCCTGGAGATGGAAAGCGCTACATCCGCCTCCCCCATAATTGAAGTGAGCGGTGTCCTCAATTCGTGGGACACGTTTCCGATCAGATGGTTCTGGGTTTCAAAAGAAGTCTCGATACGGTTCAGCATACCGTTGAAAGTATCGATAAGCTCATTCAGTTCTTTATTATCCGGCTGAGGCTCAAGGCGCAGATGGAGATTTTCCGAACTGATTTCCTTTACTTTTCCCGTAATTTTTAAAATAGGCTTGAATAAGGTTTTGGAAAGATAAAACGAGAAAATCATGCTGAAGAACAGCGAAAGAACAATACAGGTAATCAGTGTCCGTTTCAGGAACCCGAGATAATACACCACATAATGGTTCTTGGCTGAGGCGATGGCAATGTAATTTTTATCATCATGCTTGAAAGTCTGCCCGATGTAATAAAACTCTTTATCGTTGTAATTGGCCTCTCCTTTTTTAACAATGCTTTTAAAAAAGTAAGAAGGAATATGAATTTCGTTTGAAATTTTCTGAAAGTTGGAATCTGCCGGAACCGCAAAAACATAATCCCGTTCCCTGGGTAGCTCTTCATCGTTCAACCCATTTAAGATATAGTTTTCCGGAAGATCCAGATCATCTTTTCCTTTTTCGATCTGGATGATGGTTGTGGTACGGATTTTCAGCAGCTCATAAAATCTTTGATGCGAGAAGTTGACAATCGAAAAATACACCAATCCACTGAACAGCAAGATAATGGCGGTAAAAACCAACATCAGGAGCACCATGGTTTTGGTCTGATTCGTGATCACTCTATTAAACATCTTTTAAGGTTTTTTCAAAACATATCCCATTCCTATAACGGTATGGATCAATTTATCTTCGTAATGATCCAATTTTTTTCTTAGATAATTTACATATACATCAACGACATTCGTACCCAGCTCGTAGTTTACACCCCAGACCGCATCGAGAATTTCCGCGCGGGAAATCACTTTCTCAGGGTTATTTAAAAAATATAAAAGCAGTTTGTATTCGGTGGAAGTGAGTGAGATGTCTTCGCCTGCCCGCGTTACTTTTTTGGTGTAATCATTAAGTACAAGATCCGAAAACTGGAATATATACTCCTGATCCACTTCCGGCTCGGCAATTTCGGGAGAACTTCCGTTGCCGCTCCTCCTCAGGAGAGATTTAATTCTGGCCACCAATTCAATAAACTTAAAAGGCTTTACGAGGTAATCATCCCCTCCGCTCTCCAGGCCAAGGACAATATTTTCTGAAGTCCCCAATGCCGTCAGAAATAAGATCGGCACATGCTCATTGGTCTTCCGGATTTCCTTACAGACATCCAGACCATTCATTTCCGGCAGCATAATATCCAGGATCACCAGATCGAAATCATTTGACTGTACCAGCTGCACCCCGGTTCTGCCGTCGAATGCCACAGAAACTTCATAGCCATTCTCCTGCAATCCTTTTTTGATAAAGGACACCACACTGGTTTCGTCTTCGATGAGGATAATTTTTTTCATAAGAAACTGGGACTTTCACAAAAGTAGGAAAAACTAAGGAAGGGTGCAAAAATCAAAAAACCTCCTTAATGAATGAATTACGAAGGTTTATAATCCTGTGCGGATGAAGGGACTCGAACCCCCATGCCTTGCGGCACCAGATCCTGATTCTGGCGTGGCTACCAATTACACCACATCCGCATCGAAGCGATAGTCGCCAAGACTGCAAATATAGGACATTTTAAAGAAAGAATGTAAAAGCAGTTATAAATTTATATAGTAAAATTAATGCAAGTAAAACCTCATTGTTCGGCACGCTCAGCATGAAGCAGATCTGAAGTTAAAATTTAATTGATCGTTAAGAAAGATCAATGCACAACAGATAAAAACAAAAAACCTCCGTAACGAATCATTACGGAGGTTTTTTAGTACCCCAGGCGGGACTTGAACCCGCACGCCAAAAGAGGCACAGGATTTTAAGTCCTGCGTGTCTACCAGTTCCACCACCAGGGCAGGCGTGGAGCGAAAAACGGGATTCGAACCCGCGACCCCAACCTTGGCAAGGTTGTGCTCTACCAGCTGAGCTATTTTCGCAAACTGTGCGGATGAAGGGACTCGAACCCCCACGCCTCACGGCACCAGATCCTAAGTCTGGCGTGGCTACCAATTACACCACATCCGCAGTTTTTATTAAGTTGTATTTTTAAAGAACTTGTTTCGTTTTCAGTGGTGCAAAGATAGGATAAATTCTTTTAACTCCAAATTTTTCACCAAAAAAAATTAAAATTTTTAGATTTTTTTTTCGGCATACCCTTTATTACAATTGATTTTATTACTTTTACATCGTTAATTAATATGATATGGAATTACAAGGAACGGTAAAGAAAATATTTGATGCTCAGACTTTTGCGAGCGGTTTCCAAAAGAGAGAAATGGTGATTCTGACGCAGGAGCAGTATCCGCAGCCGATAAACATAGAATTTTTGTCTGACAAGATCGGTTTATTAGATAATTTGAAAGAAGGCGAGAATGTAAAGGTGGGAATCAACATCCGGGGCAGAGAATGGGTTTCTCCTCAGGGCGAGACCAAATACTTCAACTCTATTACAGGATGGAGAGTAGAGAAAGTTTTTGATAACGGTTCAGAACCTACCCAGGCTGCACCTTCTCAATCCGCATCTCCGGTTTCTAATGAGAATCCATTTGCAGGAGACGACGATGATGATCTTCCTTTCTAATTAAAAGATAACACAATACATGAATCCTGCTTTTAAGCGGGATTTTTTTTCCTTAAAATGGTCCGATTAGACGAAAATGAGATTTCATTTCCCGATCCGCTGCTTTACGACGGGTACGAAGGAATTGTGGCTGTCGGCGGCGATCTTTCGGTGGAACGCGTCTGGTTTGCCTACCAGCTGGGCATTTTTCCCTGGTACAATCCCGGGGAAGAAATTCTCTGGTGGTGCCCCGATCCGAGATTTGTGCTGTTCCCGGATGCGCTGAAAGTTTCCAAATCGATGCAGAAAATCCTGAACCGTAATGTTTTTACCTTTTCCGAAAATCAGAATTTCCGGGAAGTGATTAAAAACTGCCAGGAAATTAACCGCCGCGGGCAGGACGGAACCTGGCTTTCCGAAGAGCTGATGCAGACTTTCATTAAGCTGCATGAATACGGGTTGGCAAAAAATCTCGAAGTATGGCAGGACGGGGAACTGGTCGGCGGATTTTACGGACTTCAGATCGGCAGGGTGTTTTGCGGGGAAAGCATGTTTGCCAAAGTGAGCAATGCTTCAAAAGCCGGATTTATCCATTTTGTGGAGACCCACAAGGATAGCCTTCAGATCATTGACTGCCAGTCGCACACGGATCACCTGGAAAGCCTTGGGGCGACCATGATCCCTAAAAAAGAATTTTTAAAAATTTTATACGAAAATAATGAACGCAGATAAAGAGAAGTGGGTTCTTCTTATTGTACTCAGCCTGATCTGGGGATCATCTTTTATCTTAATTAAAAAATCCCTGGAACATTATAATCCTTATCAGGTCGGTGCCTTAAGGGTTCTGATTGCCGGGCTTATTCTGATGCCGGTTGCCATCTCAAAGTACAGGCTGTTTCCCAAGAAGCATCTGAAATGGCTTATCCTGGCCGCTTTTACAGGAAACTTCATCCCCATGTTCCTGTTTCCGATTGCAGAAACGGAAGTAAGCAGCAGCATTGCAGGAATCATCAATTCGATGATGCCGATTTTTGTCATCATTGTGGGCGCTCTGGTATGGAAATTTGAAACGACGAAACAACAGATCATCGGGACATTCATCAGCTTCACCGGCGTCTGCCTCCTGGCTTTCGGCGGAAACGGCGATGAGGGGCAGTTTAAGCTGATCCCTATTCTTCTGCTGTTACTCGCCACTTTATGCTATGCTGTAAGCACCACTACTGTGAAATCCAAACTGATGGAAGTTTCCTCTACGGTGTTGTCTGCTTTTGTGTTTTCTTTTGTGCTATTTTTCCCTTCACTCATCGCTTTGGCAGGTACCGGATTTTTTTCCACCTTCAGCTTTGATGAAAACCATCTGACCGGACTGATGTTTGTTGGCCTGTTATCCGTATTCGGAACCGGGCTGGCCATGATGATGAATTACCGCCTTTTGAAAGTCTCTTCTCCCCTGTTTGCCTCAACAGTAACTCTGCTTATGCCGATCGTAGCAATTATCTGGGGTATTTTAGACGGCGAAAAGCTCTCTGTGATGCAATTTGTAGGCGCAGGGATTATTATTGCCGGACTGATCTTTTTGCGGGCAAAACCTAACGTTGTTAAAAAATAAAAATCCTGCATTGCTGCAGGATTTAATAAAATTCATAATCATAGGCTTGAATAAGCACTTTCGTACGTTTTCAGGTCTATGAATTTTTCTTTTTCACTTTAGCCTTCACCTTTTTTACCTCGTCTTTAATAAAAGGATATTTTTTCTGCATATCCGTTACCAGGGTAGGATCAAGATCCAATGCTTTATGAAGCGATTCAATACCTTTTTCCTGATCTTTCAAGTTCAGGTAGCAATTGCTCAGCTGATAGTATAATTCGGCCCTATTGTGCGCTTTTACCGCTTCATTCAGAAGTGTTACGGCTTCTTCATATTCACCCAACAGCATCAGGACTTCAGAATAGGCATACCAGTTATAAAATCTTGTCGGCTCCGCATCCACCAGTTTTTTCAGGCAGGAAAGGCTTTCTTCAAACTTCCCGGAATCGATGAATAAAAAAGCCAGCCGTTTCTGGTAATCCAGATTGTTCTCATTCAGATGGGTTGCTTCTTTAGCAAAATGCAGGGCTTCTGTCATTCCGCCCATTTCCTCATAAATGTAAGACTGCTCCATCATCGCCAGATAAAACTGGGGATCTTCCCTCAGCGACTTCTGGAAAGCATTTAAAGCTACAATCGGCTGTTTTAATGCTTTATAGCACAATCCGATTTTATAAAAGGTAAATGCTTTGGTATATTCCAGCTCAAGCATTTCCTCATAGACTTCAATGGCTTTTTTGTATTGCCCCAACGCTTCATAACAGGCCGCTTTGTTGGCATATACGCCTACGGAATTGGAGTTGATGGCCAATAAATAGTCGTACCCTTTAATGGCTTCGTCATAATTTTTCCGGTTGAAGTAAAACTGTCCGTACTCGAACCAGGCTACTTCCGAATAAGCAAACTCATCCAGGTATTCATTAAGGAAGGCGATTGCCTCATCATTCTTATTCAGGTCAGCAAAGCACACCATGCAGTTTTCCAGGGAATATTCATCCGTCGGATCTTCTTTCAGTGCTTTCTTATAATGTTTAAGAGCGTTAAAAGGATCTCCTAAATTTACATATTCATCCGCAATAAAGTTGTGAAGGAAATTTTCTTCTTCCCTCAGCTCTAATGCTTTTTTACAAATTTCAATGGATTTTTTAGGATTTCCCAGATTCGAATAATACTTCGCATAGCACACCAGAAAGTCGGTGTTTTCCATAGAAGAACCTTTCAGCTCATCGATAAGTTCTTTTGAAGTATTATAGTCTTCCCATTCCAACAGGATTTCAAGCTTTTTGATCTTGATATCCAAAGAATTGGGGTGAAGCTTGAGAGCATAATTAACGGCTACATCGGCATAATTAAAATCTCCCAACTCCAGATAATAAACAATAATGTCTTCCAGCTCTTCGGTATCGAAGTAAAATTCATCATTGTTATCCATCATTTCTTCGAACTTCTTCACAAGTTCATTTCCAAAATACTCTTCCAATACTTGTATCCTTAGTCAATCAATGTCTGAATATGCTTACAAACCTCGACAAACTTTTTTAAATTAATATTACTTCTGAAATTTAAGATTCAAAAGGTATGCAAAGTTGCGAATTTTTTTCGACATTCCTCTTCGTAAATTTCTATTTTAAAGATAGTAAAAAGAATAGTATCCTCAAATAATTGTGGATAAAAACAGGGGATTTATAAATAATTTAACATACCAGTAAAAGCCATTATTACAAAATTTAAAATTTTCAGTAATCCTGAATCTTGAGCCGTTTACAGATCCGGTATGAACAAAAAGAACGAGACTTGTAAGCCTCGTTCCTTTTATTTCATTAGATCAGACTTCTGATCTTTGCGATGATATCATCTCCCAATTGATCGGCTTCTTCCTGAGATTTAGCTTCGGTATAGATTCTGATAATCGGCTCCGTATTTGATTTTCTAAGGTGCACCCAGTTATTTTCGAAATCAATTTTTACCCCGTCTACTGTAGATACTTCTTCGTTCTGGTATTCTTTCTCCATTTTTGATAAAATATCGTCTACGTTGATTTCAGGGGTAAGCTCAATTTTCTTTTTCCCCATAAAATAGCTTGGGTAACCTGCTCTTAGTTCGGAAACCGCTTTATTTTCCTTTGCCAGGTGGGTTAAAAACAAAGCAACTCCTACCAATGAGTCTCTTCCGTAGTGAAGATCCGGATAAATGATTCCCCCGTTTCCTTCACCGCCGATCACGGCATTTTTTTCTTTCATTAAAGTAACTACGTTTACTTCCCCTACGGCACTCGCAAAGTATTCTGAGTGATGTCCCTGAGCAACATCCCGTAAGGCACGGCTTGAAGAAAGGTTTGAAACAGCTACTCCGTTTTTATGTTTTAATAAATAATCCGCCACGGCAACCAGGGTATATTCTTCCCCGAACATTTCTCCTTTTTCGTCAATCAACGCCAGTCTGTCTACGTCCGGATCTACAACAACTCCGAAGTCGGCTCCTTCTTTTTTTACCAGCTCGCAGATATCTCCCAAATGTTCTTTCAACGGTTCCGGATTGTGCGGGAAATGGCCTGTCGGTTCACAGTACAATTTTACCGTTTCACAACCTAACTGATCCAGCAGCATCGGGATGGCAATCCCTCCGGTAGAGTTTACGGCATCCAGCACCACCTTGAATCTCTTTGATCTGATGGCTTCCACATCAACCATCGGTAAATTTAGAATCTGCTGAATATGGATATCAAAAGCATCATCTCTAGTTTCATATTTTCCGAGGTCATCTACTTCTGCATAGTTGAAATCTTCACTTTCCGCCAGTGCCAGTACTTCCGCTCCGTTTTCTCCGCTGATGAATTCTCCTTTGTCGTTCAGAAGCTTCAGGGCGTTCCATTGTTTCGGGTTATGGGAAGCGGTGAGGATGATTCCGCCGTCTGCTTTCAGCTCGGGCACCATAATTTCGACCGTCGGTGTTGTAGACAACCCTAAGTCTACCACATGGATTCCAAGCCCCTGCAACGTTGCAGAAACTAATGAGGAAACCATCTGCCCTGAGATTCTGGCATCTCTTCCAATCACCAGGGTCAGGTCTTTTTTATTTTTATTGTTCTGCAGCCAGGTTCCGAACGCGGAAGCGAATTTTACCACATCCAGCGGCGTCAGGTTATCATTCACTTTTCCGCCAATGGTTCCGCGGATTCCTGAAATACTTTTTATTAATGACATGAATTATGTTTTTATTTATACATTCCTAGTAAACCCATTTTGCCAATGCTGGAAAAATGGTGTTAATTTTATTCAAAAATACAAATAAAACTGCGGATTGATGTCGGAAAATAAAGCATTCGATTTGTTGCAAATGAAAAGCCTCACTAAAGCGGTCTATCTATTTTTAGTAGAATCAGTTAAGCTAAGAACACCCGCAATCTTTATCGCAGCCGGTTCTTTTGGAGCTGAATTTTTTCGGTGCAAAATTCTTCCTGAGTATCCTGAATAAAGAATAACAAGCGAATGCAACGATCAGTAAAACAACTATGTATTGTAAGATTAATGAAGAATCCATTATTTTAAGATCTGATAGGCTATCATGGACACAAAGTATGCCAAACCGGTCATCATCGCTACCTGCAGGCCGGTCCATTTCCAGCTTTTGGTTTCTCTGTAGACTACTGCCAGTGTGGAGACACACTGCATTGCAAATGCGTAAAACAAAAGTATGGAAACCCCTGTGGCAAAACTGAAGACTTTTTCGCCGTTCGGTTTTACGTCCCGCCTCATTTTATCGATTACTTTTACTTCAGGAGCATCATCTTCCAGGCTGTACAAGGTAGACATGGTTCCTACGAATACCTCTCTTGCCACGAAGCTGGTGAGAATTCCCACACCCATTTTCCAGTCATAACCTAGTGGTGCAATAACAGGTTCAATTCCTTTCCCCATTTTGGCCAGGTACGAATGATCCAGTTCCACATTGGTGGCTACAAACTGATCCGGATTCTGTTTCGGTCCAAAATAGCTGAGAAACCAGATGATGATACTGACGATGAAAATAATTTTTCCCGCTCCGGTAATAAAATCCCATACTTTGCCAAGTACCATTTTGAAGTCATAGAGAAAAAGAGGTTTCTTATACGTTGGCAGATCCATTACCAGATAGGTTTTTCCTTTATTCCTGATAAATTTTTTAAGAACTGCTGCAGAAAGCAGGGCTACCACAAAGCCCAGCAGATACATTCCCATCAGCACCAATGCTTTATATTTTATTCCTAAAAAGGAGCGGTCTGAAATAATCAGCCCGATAATAATACTGTATACGGGAAGCCTTGCGGAACACGTCATGAAAGGCGTTACAAGGATCGTCAGCAGCCTTTCCTTCAGGTTTTCTATATTCCGGGTTGAGATTACTGCCGGAATCGCGCATGCCGTCCCTGAAACCAGGGGAACGATACTTTTTCCGTTTAATCCGAATGGCCGCAAAAGCCGGTCCATCAGGAAGACCACCCTGGCCATATATCCTGAGTCTTCAAGGAGATACAGGAAATATAATAAAATACCGATCTGTGGCGCAAAAACCACAATTCCACCGATCCCCGGCACAATTCCATTGGAAACCAAAGAATTGATCGGGCCCTCCGGTAAATGTTCCGATGTAAAAGCGGTAAGCCAAGAGAAGAAACTGTCGATCCAGTTCATCGGGTATTCAGCCAGGAAGAAAACACTCTGGAAAATCACCAGCAAAATCATCAGGAAAACCACATACCCCCAGAATTTATGAACTAGGACCTTATCCAGTTTCTCGGTTAATAATTCTTTGAACTGCGGTTTTTTAGAAATAACATCGGCTAAAATCTTATCGACATTCTGATACCGACGGACGGTTTCCTGCACCTGAAGCCTTTTGGGCACCAGACTGGTGGAATCCGGTTCCTCGATCAGTCCGACAATCGATTCTATTCTGTTTAAGTTTGTTCCTAAGGAAAGGCTCATCCATGCTTTATATTCATTATCAAAACCTTTGTGGGAAGCTAATTTTTGGATAAAGTCTTTATGCTCATTGGGTGTTTCAAAAGAAACACGGTTTGTTTTTACGAAATCATTACGAAGAACAGCCTCCTTGATATCATCGATCCCGATTTGCTCTTTCGCATTGGTCTGGATGATTTTAATTCCTAAAGCCTCGGAAAATTTCTGAATATCAATGGTAATTCCCCTTCTCTCCGCCTGGTCGATCTGGTTTACGACCAAGATCATCGGAATCCCGAGATCCTGAATTTGCTGAAACAGCAACAGTCCCCTTTTTAGGCTTAGTGCTTCAAGAATATAAATAACTCCGGCGTAGTTCTGCTGTTCGTCGATCAGGAATTTGGAAAAAATGGCTTCGTCCTCGGAACTCGGGTAAATACTGTAAGAACCCGGAAGGTCGATAATTTCTACTTCCTCGTCTTTATAGGTATAGGTTCCCGAATGGCTGGCCACGGTAACACCGGCATAGTTCCCGGTCTTCTGCTTTTTGTTGCTCAACGCATTGAAAACCGTTGATTTCCCGACATTCGGGTTTCCCACCAAAAGCACCTGTTTTTTCTGACTGTCCTGCATCAATTCAATTCTTCAACAATAATATAATCTCCTTCTTCTTCACGAAGGGCGATACGGCTTTTCTCATCGCCGAATTCCACATACATCGGTCCGCTGAAAGGTGCCTGGTACAAAATCCTGAAATACGTCTCGGGAAGAAGTCCCATTTCGATGATTTTGTTGGGCATCTTCAGGCTGTCGTTATCATACCCCAATATCTTTCCCATCCTATTTCTGGGAAATCCGCTCAACTTATGTAAACCCTTATCTTTCAAAGCCAAGATTTTTGTGTCTGCAAATATACGCTATTTAAATTTAATCTAAATAACGTTATTCTATGAAAAAAATCAACCCAAATGCATGAAAACATTTGGGTTGATCCTATATAATTTAGTTAGTATGAATGTTACTTTTTCTTTTTCTCAGGGGCAGGCTGAGAAATCTCGATCGGGTTGTTGTTGGCATTAAAGAAATCTTTGTACATCTTTTCCTGTTTCTTCATCATATCGCCGATGGTGCCATCCATTCCCGGGATTGTTCTGGACATGATCTCCTGCGTCATCATAGGTCTTGCCGATGCAAATGGATCTTTTTTGAAATCATTGAATGTCTTTTCGAATTTTTCACGTGGCATTTCCGTTACTTTAGTTCCTACGTTGGAAAGTTTTTCCATGTAAGTCAGCTCTTCCCAATTAGGAACCTGCTTATTTCCCTGAAGTACCCAGGAGTAGTTTTTATCCTGATCTTCAATTTTTACAATTAGCCCCGGAAGTCCTGAAAATTTATACGGCCCGTCCTGAAATGGAAGATCGGTACTGAACCATGCCGTCCATGTTCTTCCACCGAATTCAGTGGTTGCTTTCTGAGCATTATAGGCTCCAATTTTTGCTTTATCGTTGGAAATTTTCCAGTCGAATTTTATAGTTTCAGTATACCCGAGGTTCATGGGTGTAAATCCGTTTGCTACTCTTTCGATATACTGCATTTTCATATCAGGATACGTTTTCACGATTTTTTCCGAAAACTTAGGCATTTTAAAAGATTTGGATAAATCCTTGAAAACTCCTGCTTTCTGCATGGCATCAAACTGAACTTTAAGGATAGAATCCTGTCCGATGGCCGTATAATCTCTGTATATGGATTTGTCTTTAACGATATCCAAAGCCATGATTACTTTTTCCAGTTTCGCAGAATCTTTTTTCGGCTTAAAGGTAAGCTCATAGAAAAACCGGTTGGCTGTTTCTTTGGAATCATTATTCTGAGCACTTACAAATGCAAAAAGTGCGATAAAGAATATTGAGAATAGTTTTTTCATTTTAATAATAATGTTTGATCTATTAGTTTACGGTTTGCGGTTTTTGTTACAGTTTTTTTGTTTTTTATTTTTTTTATCCGTTTACCTTCTAATTTTCAGCTCATTTCAGAAGTTTTAAAAACAAGATAGAAATAATAAGCGCATCCCGCTAAAAAATTATTCTCATAAAAAAACCAACCTCGGTGAGATTGGTTTTTGCTGTTTTATTTAAAGTTAAATTTTACGGTAAACATGACCTGGCTTGGGCGAAGCAGAATCCTGGTAAAAGAAGTACTTTGAGGATTTATGTCATACGTTTCAAATACCCTCTTATTCGCAATATTCATCCACTTCACTTCAAAATCTATTTTCTTTTTAGACCAGGTAAACTGATAGGACAGATCATAGAATCCATTGTGATACTTTTGATTCTGCGCATTGGTATTCACCTGATCCCAGTTGAATCCGATGGTATGGTTTTCAATAGGGTAGAAGAAAAGGCCCAAGTTATGGGTAAAGCCTGTTCTTGCCGCATTTGAAATTACCTGGCCTGTACTTGTTTGTTTTGTTCTCGAGAAGCTGGCGTTATAGTCAATACTCATCCAGCTGAAATAAGTATTGTTGAACTTCAGGCCAAACGACTGGCTGTTGTTTTTGTTTGTATATGAATCATCATTATAAAATGCATCAGACTTCGCTGTATTATTGCTATAGTTAACAGAAGCATTGGTTTTGAATTTCGGGAAATATTTCCCTACTTCCAAATTATATCCGTTATTCAATACATGATTTTCCTTTTCTAAATATTCCATAACAGTATACCCACCGATAATAGTCGGATTTGATATCAGATTTCTTTTGGCATCCGAATATCTGTAATTGATGTTAAAGAATAAATTATTGAGCGGGTTTCTATATTCTATTCTTGTTCCTGCTGATTTATTATTATTTTGAGGAATCGGATTGTTAGGATTCATTGCGGTGATTCCATTTGGCGAAGTCATTAAGAATCCTGAATATGCCGTATTAATTTCTCCAAAATTATTATTGATATTGGCATTTACCGAGGCTTTCCAAAAAGAAGCAAAATTATATTGAGCGAAAACACTTGGCTCAAAGGTCACTTTGTTTACTTCTTTTGAAACCAATCTTGCAGGGTCCTCTGCTTTAATATTATTAGAGTTTACAGGGAAATTGGCATATAACATCCAGGAATCGCTTTTATAATTTACCCCTACGCTTCCATAAGGGGTTGCCGTGGTATAACTTAAATCATTGTTGTATTTTGAGGCGAGTGTGGCATCTGAACTGGTAAAAGGATTGGTTATAATATTTGATAAACCTGAAACCAGATCCGTTGATTTAAAATTAAATCCGACTTCCGGGGTAAACGTCCATCCTTTTGTAGAAAAACCAATATTTGCAGAATGATTCGCTTCAAATGTTTTAAGTCTTAAATTCTGACTTACGAAATTTGCAGAGGTCGGAAGAAATCCCGGAATTTCCAGATAAGATGCCGGTGAGACCTCCAAAGACTGTCTATCGGTCTGATAGCTGATGTATGACAAAATATTGACCATCTTCTCTTTCCACGGAACAATGGTACTCAATGAGTTTTGGAAAGATGTTGTGGGCGATTCCAAAGCTTCTTCACCATGCTTTAGAGAATTAACGTTACTGTTGGATGTTCTGTCTACAATTCCCCGGTCGGCATTCCAGTATTGGGAAAAGCTGGTGGTATTTTTAAAAAAACCTTTTTTAGCATTTTTAGTAAAAATCAGTTCTCCTTTTGCCTTATCGGTATAGAAGTTATTATGAATATTTTGCAGTACTGTGTAAGCCGGATTATTTGTTGTTGCGAAAAACTGCTGTTCACTGTAAGACTCTCTCTCCACGGCATTATTGGTATAATTAGCATTGGCTTTCAGTTCCCATTCCTTTTTCTTATCAATATTGGTAAGGTAATTCGCCGATAAATAATGCACATTGTTCATTAAATATCTTTTTACCGGAAGGTTTGGAGTGCTTGCATTTTCTACATTCAGCCAGTCGTTTTGGGTAGCGTTGATCCTTCTTCCCTCATATCTGTTTCCAAACGATAAAATATTCCCTTCGTTTTCTACCTGTTCCCCAACATTATTGGCTTTATAATTTACGACCCATTGGCTTTTCTGCCCGAAAAACATCGGGGTAAGCTTAACGTTCCATAACAGCGGGCTGGCTCCTACTCCTACTTCTCCCCTTCCCGTCATGGTTACGGAATTTTTAAGCTTGATATTGATGGCTGCCTGGTCGGAAGGTACTTTGTCCTGAAGGATTTTTACCGGCTGGTGATTTTCCAGTACTTCTACTTTCTGTACGGCATCTTTCGGAAGCGAATTGTTGATCGTTCCATATCCGCCTTCCATAAGGTCTTTTCCGTTGACGTAAAATTTATTGATGGCATTTCCCTGGTAAAGGATGGTTCCGTCTGTATTCACTTCAATTCCCGGCATTTTTTTCAAAACGTCCGCCAAGGTTCTGTCGCTTTTGCTGTCGAAAGCTTTAAGGTCGTACGAGATGGTATCGCCTCTCGCCGTAACCATTTTGGTTTTAAGCTTTACTTCTTTAATCTCTGTGGCTTCCGAATCCATCTTAAAATTCAGGGTCTGATCGCTGTTGCTGATCTGCCGGGTCACCGACTTCTGGTTGAAAGCCTTCACTTTAAGATCTACATTGGATTCTGCTGAAGTGAAGGTCACTTTATATTCTCCTTTCGCATTGGTAATCCCATAAGCCAGGATGGCATCTTTTCCAGGCTCTTCCACCGTCACGCTGGCACTTGGTATTCCCACCCCGTCTTCATCCGTGATTTTTCCCGAAACGGTTTTCTGTGCAAAAGCAATCACAGAGAAAAAAATCATCAGAAACAAAGAAATTTTCGTTTTCATAATTTATTATTTGACTAATTAGTTAATGGTTCCCGTATTTTGTTACACCCTTATAAAGATTGAATTAAAAGAAGAAAGTTAAAGACTTCTTTTTATCACTATAAACATAGTGATAATTTATTATATTTATATATCAATTTTTTTATAAACACAACCCCATTGCGATGCAATGGGGTTGTGTTTTTTATCTTAAGAATTTAATTAATTCATAGGCCTAGTGCATTTAAATAATATCCTAGAGAAGTTGGATTTACTGCAATCTCTTTTCCTAAGCGGCTTCTTTCTTCATTAGATACTTTTTTAATATTTGCATGACCAATTTTTATTAAATTATTTAAAAAATCCTCTGAAGAGTTACACAAAACACAAATTTCTTCAAAATAGCCATCAATCATATGTATTTTATTTGATTCTCTATGGATGGCAATAAGTTCTCCTGATCCATCTGTTCCAAATACGATAAAATTTTCGTCCGATAACAATTTATCATAATTAAAAAACCCTATCATACCTATATCAAAAGTATCCACTACATAATTTTTAACCAAATCGAGGATTGGATCTTCAAAAAAAATATATGGTGCATCTTTTCTTTCCAGAATTAAACACATCCTTAAACATTCTTCTGCTACTTCATTATCAGGTTCTTGTTGGACACCTTCTTTGTAATGATTCTCAGCTGCTTCTACAAAATTTTTAGTAATAATATTTTCCAAAATAATCTATTTATAGGGTTAGGTATGGTATAATTGAAAGTTTTCCATTTTTCATTTCGCCAAAATACGGAATAGCTACTTCCAGCCCACAATAGGTATCATTAATTTTATGTGAAAACAAATTCTTTATTTAGTCTAAATAGGTAAAAATAATTTGAATGATAGATTAAAAAAAGCTTAAACCTCTTAACATATCTATTTAATTTAATAATTTTGTAACATTAAATTTTAAGAAATGGGAATCAATTTAAAGCCGATTGATATTGTAGATGATATTACACAGGAGGAGTTCATTGAAAAATATCTAAAGCCGAGAAAGCCTGTTGTGATTAAAAACATGGCAAAAAAGTGGCCTGCTTATCAGAAATGGACCATGGAATATATGAAGGAGGTTGTAGGTGATGTAGAAGTTCCGCTGTATGACAGTTCGAAAGCAGATCCCGCTGCTCCCATCAATTCTTCCGCTGCAAAAATGAAGTTTGGGGATTATATCGACCTGATCCAGCGGGAACCTACAGATCTCAGGATTTTCCTGTTCGATCCTATAAAATTTGCCCCGAAGCTGCTGGAAGATTATCTTTCGCCTAAAGAACTGATGGGCGGATTCCTGGATAAATACCCGAATATGTTCTTCGGAGGAAAAGGTTCCGTAACCTTCCTTCACTTTGATATTGATATGGCGCATATCTTCCATACCCATTTCAACGGAAGAAAACACATTCTTCTTTTCGATTATAAATGGCGGGAAAGGCTTTACCAGATTCCGTATGCAACCTATGCCCTCGAAGATTACGATATCGAAAATCCGGATTTTACAAAATTCCCGGCACTGGATGGCGTTGAAGGTATTGAATGCTTCCTTGAGCACGGCGATACCCTGTTTATGCCTACCGGATGGTGGCACTGGATGAAATACCTGGACGGCAGCTTCTCCATTTCTTTAAGAGCATGGGACAAATCCTGGGCGGTAAAAGCACATTCTTTGTGGAATCTTACGTTTCAGCGTAAGTTCGACGATATCATGAAGAAAAATTTCAGGAAGAAATATATGGACTGGAAAGAGAAGGTAGCCATCAAAAGGGCTGAGATTGCCCTGAAAAAAGGCTTGCCAAGATCATAAGACAAAGAAAGACGTTTCCTTCGAAACGTCTTTTTTATTTAAATAATTTACCGTATTACTTTTTCTACATTTGCCTTAGCACAGCTGAAAGCTTCTTCTGCCTCTTCATACAGTATTTTCATGGAGATTTCGAAGCCGTTTGCCATAAAATAAGTGACATGGCCCTCGACATTGAAACTTAAAAAGACAATATGATTGACATTTATCACCAGCGGCTGACCCAAAACTTTTGCCCCTTCCAGTGAATTCGGCTTCTTCACATTCAAGACGTAAGACGCTTTAAGGTAAATCAAGCCATCCGAAGCTGTTTTTATTATATAAGCCATCCTGTAATTTTCTGTAAAGTTATTCAAATTAAAGCACATGAAAAAATCCCCAGTGCAGACCGAGGATAATCAAAAGTATTAATATTTATAGTGATTGGTGTTTTTCTGAAGTAAAAATCAAAAATATTCCCGAATTGCTTCGGGAAATATTTTAGATCCCTTTATTGTGTTTATTTTTTAATAGTTGCAGTACAGTATCCAACTATTATGCCACTAATGACTGTCCCTATGTTTTTGCGGAAATAAAATAATTTTTCAGCAAAATATTTTATGACGGGTATTATTTGCAGAATATTCCTAAAAAACGGTACACTTTTAGATTGGATGATGATAACACACACTAAAAAAATATTACGTATGAAAGCATCTGCACAATCTGAAAACATCAATTCGCATTTTAATAGGGAAATTGAGCGCCAAAAGGCCATTAAGGCACTGGAAAAGGCAAAAAGCATCAAAAGAAAAGTAGTTTTCCTTCCGCAGGGTGCTACCGGAAATCTTAATTATAGAGATACTTTCTAAAAGAGATCCCTTTATCATATAAATAAGCTGCCCTTGGGCAGCTTATTTTTTTATCATTATTTAACCATAAGAAGATTTGTTCTGAGCGGTTGAATTAAGGCTGAAAATAAAAATGAAGCAACCCCAGGTACTTGCGTTTCCTAATGTTGCTCCATTTGCTACCGTTGATCCGGGACCGCCGGTGTCAAAACCTGTAGAGATAAACATATATAAACATTAATAATAAATTTTTCGGTTTTCTATTTTCAGCTGATGGTTATTCTGCATCTTTTTTATCGTCCTGATAACCGTTTCTACCCGCAGGCCCGTTAAATTCGCCAGCTGCTGTCTGGTAAGCGGAACCTGGAAAGAATATTTGCCGCCGGTATCGCCTTTAAGGAAATCCATTACTGTTCTGATCTTAAAAGAAGGATCGGGAGAAGAAATGTTGAAAAGCATGATGTATTTATCATACAGGCGGTCTGCAAGGCAGCGGAACATCTTTGAGCAGGCTTCCGAATTTTGTTCCAGGAGATTCAGGAAATCATTTTTCGAAAGCTTTAAAATCCTGCAGGCCGTTTTTGCCGTAGCATTGGTCGGATAATATCTGTCATCAAATAAGAAAGATTCCCCGAGGCTCTGTCCTTCATGCAAAATATTCTGAATGAATTCTTTGCCATCCTCATGGTGATTGTTCAGTTCTACAATTCCGCTGACGATCTGAAAATAAAATTTGGGCAAATTTCCTTCATGAAAAATAGTTTCATTTACATCATAAATTTCATATTCTGCACCATATGCCAACAATAAATCTTCACTAATTATCATATATTGAATTTAAATGTTAAATAAATGAATATTTAGCCAAATTGTTTTTAAAAATGCTGCAAATAATAAACCATATTAAGTTATTATTACAATAAAAAATACCACATTTTAGGGAATTAATAGATAAAAATAACAGAAATTCAGGAATATGTTATGATAACCATCATAAAATAAGGAACTAAAGCTTTATACCTTTGAAGTACATCCTTATTCAATTTTTGCACTTATTCTCACTTAGGCCCCTCCATTTTGCGAGGGGCTTTTTATTTCAGGATTCTTGTGACCGGCGTCATAAATTCTTATGCTTTTTCATGATTAAGTTTGAAGCTATCAAATCATATTTTATCATGAAAAAAACCATATTATCAGCATTTCTGCTGTACACTTTATCGGCATGCACAAAATCCGAAACGCAGTATACGGATCAGCAAAACAAAAAGGAATCGGTAAACAACCCAGCTTCGGATACCATCCGCACCCTAAATGAAGTTTCCGACACGGCTTCTGCAAAACAGCACCCGAACGATATAAAAACCGATAACGAATAAATTACCCTTATTATTTTTATGACTCCAAAAGGCAGATTGATTATCATTGGCGGCGATGAAACAGACCCGATTCATGAAGCGGAACATGAGATTCCGAAAACGCAGTTCCCGGCTTCTGAAATTATCGGCTTATTGTCCGGCCAAAAAAATGACCGTATCGAGATTATGACAATTGCTCCGGATACGGCAGTACAGACCACTGCAAAGTATTCTTTAGCACTGCAGCAGGAAGGATATACTAATTTAGGCTTTATTCACCTTAAAAACAAAAAGGAAGATTATCATCCGAGAATTCTCGCCGCAAAGATTGTTTTCCTCATCGATGATGATCCCGACCTCTGTGAAACCCTGCAAAACTCATCCCTCATCCAGCTTCTCTATAAAAAATACCTGCTGGAAGAAGAGTTCACAATGGTAGGCATCAGCGCAGGCGGCATGTGGATTTCCGGACTGATCATGAACGATAAAAAAGTCCATCCAGGGCTGGGATTTATCAATAATTGCATCATCGATACCCAATTCAAACACGGCAACCGGTTCAAAAGCCTGGTAAAAGCTACAGTCTCTCACCGCGAATGCCTCGGCTTGGGACTGAGTGAAGGGATGGCACTGCTGATCGAGAAAGGGTATAAGGCACGATGCATCGGAAATGGTTCCATTATGGTAGTAAATGCCAAAAATGTAAGAAAGAAAAGACCCAGAAAAGGAACCTCTGTCTATCCTAAAAACCTGAAAGGCCATATCCTGACGGCCGGTTCTACACTTAACCTTCTTAGCGGTGATCTCATTAAAGAAACACCGTTCGATTACAATTTAAATTTTACAAACAGGAACACAAAATATTAATCAAATTAAAAAGTATAAACGATGATACCAAAAGGACGGCTGCTGATCATAGGCGGTAAAGAAGACAAAGGAGAAAACGATTCTGAAATGGAAGAAAAGAACAACAATTTCTCACCCAAAGAAATCCTTAAGCTGCTGGCAAAATCGAAAGACGACCGCGTTGAAGTAATCACCACGGCAAGCTCCGAACCGGAAGATATGCGGGAAACCTATACCAAAACGTTTAAAGAAATCGGGTATACCAATTTTGATTTTCTCGATATCCGCGACGATCAGGTGCACTCGGATTTTCATCTTAAAAGACTGGAAGCTGCCAAAACAGTGTTCTTTACAGGAGGCGACCAGGACAGAATCTGCAAAAGCCTGAGACCATCTGTGCTTACCGATCTCCTGAAAAAAAAATACCTTGAAGAGGACAACTTTATGATTGCCGGAACCAGTGCCGGAGCGATGTGCATTCCCAAAATTGTTATCCTGGAAGCAATAAACGGCGAAGCGATGCTGGAACATGACATCGAACTGGATACGGGGCTGGGATTTATAGAAAACTGTATTATCGATACCCATTTTATACACCGTGCGAGATTCGGAAGGCTTGCTCATGCCGTTATTCTGCACCAGGAATGCTGGGGCATCGGGCTCGGTGAAGACACTGCCTTGCTGATTGAGGACGGCTGTAAGGCGACCTGCCACGGATCCGGAATGGCCTGGATTATTAATGCACGACATATCGGGCAGACCAATACCCAAACGGTGAAAAAAGGTTCTCCCATCTATGCGGAAAATCTCAAGATTCATATCCTGACCGATAACTGTAAAATCGATTTTAACAGCGATACATTCGAAGGAGCAACGGCCGGAGAATAACACAAAAAAAGGAAACCTAATCAGGTTTCCTTTCATTATAATGGTTGTGTTCTTTTATAATGCTTTGCTGTTCAAATTGGTATCAGCAACTTTCGTTAAAAGTTCATCGCATTTTTTTTCTTCTTCAAGTGTGCTCAAAAGAAGCTTCAGGCAATCTTCTTCCTGCAATACTTTTGCAAAGGCAGCCAATGTTCCGTAGGTTGCGATTTCATAATGCTCAACTTTCTGTGCTGCAGCGATAATTCCCGCATCTCTTACCGTTCCCGGCTCAGTCTCTTCTATAATGCTTTTTCCTTCGTCCAGTAATCCCTGCATCGCATCGCATTTTTTAGCCTGTGCTTTTTTGCCTATTGCTTTGAAACATTCTTCCAGCCTTTCGATCTGTCCTTCTGTTTCCGTAATATGATTGTCGATTGCATTTTTCAATTTCTCATCCGTTGCATTTTTCATCATTGTCGGCAATGCTTTCAATAATGCTTTTTCTGCCCAATAAATATCCTTCAAAGAATCTTCAAAAAGATCTTTCAGTTCTTTGGCTGCTCCTTTTTTAGCGGGTGTTTTAGTAGAAGCTTTGGCTGCTGTTTTAGCAGGAGCTTTTGCCGTCGTCGTTTTAGATGCCGTTGTTTTTTTGGCCGGTGCTTTTTTAGTAGCTGTTTTAGTTTCCATAATAATAATTATTTTTAGTGTCTGGTTCCTGTAAATCTGCAACTATAAGACCACTTTTGACGGAAATATCGAAGTGTGGTATAAAAACTCAGACGTATACCTTCCTGTTGATGATTTTCAGATAATTTTCCTTTTCCAGCTTTTTCACCGCTCTTACTACCGTTTCTACCCTCAAGGCAGTAATAGAAGCGATCTGCTGACGGGTAAGAGGCACTTCATAGGAAAACTTAGCCTGGTCTTCACTGAAGCTTTTGTGATAATCGAGCATTCCTTTGATTCTTGTAACCGGGCGCAATGAAGAATTGTTTTCCAGCATGATGTATTTGTAATACAGCCTTTCCGATAAAAACTTATTGATGTCACGGGAAATCTGAGGATTCTCGTCCAGCAGCTTTGAGAAATCACCTTTCGGAAGCTTCATCAGTGTACATTCTTCAAAGGTAACCGCATTTACAGGATAGGTTTTGTCGATAAACAAAAGAAGCTCACAGACGCTCAGCCCGGCATCCAGAATAGCCAGGATCAGTTCTTTTCCCTCATCATTATAATGGTTCAGCTTGATTCTTCCTTCGATGATCTGGTAATAATATTTGGGACTGTCCCCTTCCCGGAAAATAATGTGCGAACGCTTAAGCGTTTCCTTCTCGGCTCCATAAGCCCGTAAAAGATCTTCTGATATCAGCATATATAAGGGTTTTATAGGTTATAACCATGACAGTGCAGTCACGGATATTTATAATAAAATTAGAAGTAAAAAAACGGTACTATTATGATTACGATCATAAAGCAAATTCCTTGCCCTAAAGCATTCGTTTTATATCGTCGTCCACAGACAAAGTTTGTCATACAATATGAGCCGTCTCATAAAACCTTCAGCTTTTTTAAGCGTATTTTTAAATAAACCAATCAAAATAGGGTATGAATACACGAAAAAACCTGAACCTGACTTTAAAAATCTGGAGACAGAAAAACAGAAAAACCAAAGGCCGGTTTGAAATCTATAAAGTTTCGGATATTTCTACCGATGCCTCTTTTCTGGAAATGCTGGATATTCTGAACGAACAGCTGATCCGGGAAGACAAGGAACCGATAGCCTTCGACCATGACTGCCGGGAAGGCATCTGCGGAATGTGTTCTTTATACATCAACGGGCGGGCACACGGGCCGGATACAGGCATTACCACCTGCCAGCTTCATATGCGGATGTTCAGCGACGGAGAAACCATTGTTATCGAACCATGGAGGAGCATCGCTTTCCCCGTTATCAAAGACCTGATTACCGACCGGAGTGCTTTCGACAGGATTATGGCGGCCGGAGGATTTATTTCGGTAAATACTTCAGGAAATACCCTGGATGCCAACGCCATTCCCGTTCCCAAAGAAGACGCCGATAAGGCCATGGATGCCTCTTCCTGCATCAGCTGCGGGGCCTGTGTAGCCTGCTGCCCGAATGGTGCCGCCATGCTTTTTGTAGGAGCCAAGGTTTCCCATTTTGCTCTTCTCCCACAAGGTAAAGTAGAAGCTAAAAGAAGGGTACTGAACATGGTGCAGGCCATGGATGAAGAAGGCTTTGGCAACTGTTCGGTAATCGGAGCCTGCGAAGTGGAATGCCCGAAGAAGATTTCCCTGGATAATATTTCGAGAATGAACAGGGAATATATGTCGGCCTGGCTTGATACCAAATAGTCCGGAAGGGAAATCCTTTAATTTTATACAATGGTTTTGGTAACGGGAGCAACGGGAATTTTGGGCAGGGTCATTGTTTTGGAGCTTCTGAAACAGGGGAAAAAAGTACGTGCTGCCAAAAGGGAATCCAGTGATCTGGAAGACGTGCGGAAATCTTTCGCCTATTATACCGATAATCCGGACGGTCTTTTCAATGCGATTGAGTGGACAGATACCGATCTGAATGATAAAAACAGCATCGGTCATGCGCTGCAAGGCATTTCCGAAGTGTACCACTGTGCTGCAAAGGTCAGCTATGATCCTGCCGACCGGGAAAAAGCAGAACAGGTGAATGTTGCCGGGACAGAAAATATGCTGGAGTGCTGCCTGGAAGCTGCGGTACATAAATTCCTGTATGTAAGTTCGGCCATTGTTTTTGCAAAAGAAAAAGAAGACGGGCTGATCCATGAAAGTTCAGCGATGATCAGTGGTAAAGAAGCGACAGTCTATGCCGCTTCGAAATGTAAGGCTGATACTGCTGTATTCGAGGCTTTCCATAAGGGAATGAATACGGTAATTATCAATCCGGGGATGATCATCGGAAGCGGGAACTGGAAGAACAGCAGCGGAGAATTTCTCCGTACTTTCATGAACGGATTTTACACCTTTTCAGGAGGCACAGGCTGCGCCGATGTAAGGGATGTTGCCGCCATTGCCATCCGGCTGATGGACGAAAACAGATTCGGGGAGCGTTACCTCATCAGCTCCGAAAACAAGACTTACAGAGAATTATCTGCCATTATTACGGAAAGAGTACAAAAAACAAAACCCGTTGTGCTCTCGAAACCTCTTTTAACGGTCGGCCGTATACTGAATATCCTGACTTTCCGCTCGATTCCTTTCTTACGGTTGCTGACCCGCCCTAACATAGCTTTTTTAACTTCTTTCCAGGGAATCTCGAATCATAAAGTGGTCTCTGCACTGGAGTATGAATTTATCCCTGTCGAAGAAAGCCTTATTTTCCATATTAGCAATTATCTCAGTGAAAAAAGCTGAATCCTATTTCTCTTTTGCACGGACGATGTAGTATATCCAACAGACAAAAAATACCAGCTGAAGGGCTCCGTCGATAAGATAGACCCATCTGATTTCCCTGCTGAAATAATAATAGACATCAATTACAAGAAGCCCTATACAGCATATCATCATTGCAAGGACTATAATAAAATTTCTTTTATTGCTGAAGGTTAGATAGACAAGCAGAAGACAGTACGGCAAAAGCAGAACACTTACTGTTTTTACCAGCCAGATGTCCGTTTTCTGGCCGGTTACGTTCATAAAGCTTTCGATATGCACCACAGGCCATACCGCCGTGATGAAATAATAAACAGCCTGGCTGAACGGAAAAATTTTAATCTTTTCACTCATCATTAAAAGAAAAAAGCCATATGAAATATAGCTTTACAACATTAATCTTTGTATTCCGCATCAGGAGAACCGATTTTTGGCAATGTGTACGCCTGTAAATGCCTTTTCCTGTGCGAATTAATTTTTCAGCTAAAAAGCGATTACCTCTTTTGAACACAAAAAAAAGAGGTAATCTAAAGTATCAACTATGAACTATGAATTTCGACCGCGTCCTGAGCCTGATCCCGAAGACCTTCCGCCTCCGTGGGATGCCTGACCGCCCATTCTGGCGATTCTTGTACGTTCGGCCTTGCTCATGGAAGCAAATCCTCTTCTTGAGGTACCGTTTCCGGAACCTGAGCCGCCGCCATTACCGCCTGAACCTGAATTAGATCCTCTTCCTCTTCCGGAACCCCCTGATCCTGATCCACCGCGGGAACCTCCGCCGCCTGAGCCTGATCCTGATCCTGAAGATCTTCCGCCTCCGTGGGATGCCTGGCCTCCCATTCTGGCAATTCTTGTACGTTCTTCTTTGCTCATGGAAGCAAACCCCCTTCTTGAGGTACCGTTTCCGGAACCTGAGCCGCCGCCATTACCGCCTGAACCTGAGTTAGAGCCTCTTCCTCTTCCGGAGCCGCCTGAGCCTGATCCGCCACGGGAACCCCCGCCGCCTGAGCCTGATCCCGAAGACCTTCCGCCTCCGTGGAAAGCCTCGCCGCCCATCCTGGCAATTCTCGTACGTTCTTCTTTACTCATTGCAGCAAATCCTCTTCTTGAATTGCCGTTTCCGGAACCCGATCTGCCGCCATTGCCGCCCGAACCTGAATTGGAACCTCTTCCTCTTCCGGATCCTCCCGATCCGGAGCCGCCACGGGAACCTCTTCCGGAATTTCCGCCGGAAGTAAATCTTCCCTGGCCATCTCTCTGCTGATTGCCGTTGTTTCCTCTGCCATCTTCGTCGTCCTCATCTTCATCATCGTAGTCTTCGTCGTCATAATCTTCGTCATCATCGTAATCTTCATCATCGTAGTCCTCGTCGTTATAATCATCATCATCGTATTCGTCTTCAAAATAATCCTCATAATCTGAGAAATCGTCATCATAATCCTCGTCCTGGGATGCATCATTAAATCCGTGGTCGTACCCTAACTGATAAACTTCTTCAAAGGTTGACCTCTCACTGGAGGAACTGTTTCCTGAATTTCGTCTTCCTGAGTTTTTAGTGCTCATAACTAAATTTTTTTTAATTAATATTTTGGTGATTGCTTACGGATGCCTGATTGTATTTGCCTCCGTAAAAGTTTGATTTTATATCTGGAACCGTGTTACTTGTATCGAATGACCTGTAAAAGAATGATAAGCTAATTTATCATCTTTATCAGCGCTCTTTTATGATATGCATCATATCAATAGAAAATTTTACGGTCTTTTATCATTACAATATTGTTTTTCTCCATCAGTTTTATAGCCCGTATGGCCGTTTCCACACAGATGCCCGTAAGATTGGCCAGCTGCTGCCTCGTAAGCGGTACTTTAAAAGAAAACGGTTCCTGCTTCTTCTGATTGTACTTGAGGTAGCTCATGACCCCGATAAGCCGGTCTGCAGGATTCTGCGAAGAATTTTTCTGAAGCATGACATACTGATAATACAGAAGATCGGACATGGAAAGACATACATTCCTGTAAAGTTTCGGATAGATATCCAGCATGCTGAAAAAATTTTCCTTGCACAAACGCATCACGGTACAATGGGTTAAAGCCGTTGCACTCATCGGGTATGGTTTCTCAAGAAATAACAAGGCTTCGCCAAAACACTGCCCTTCGGACTTGATGCTTTGTATAAATTCTTTGCCGTCTTCCGTAAAATTATTTAGTTTGATCTGGCCTTCTATAATCTGATAGAAATATAAAGGCGAGTTCCCCTCGTGGAAAATAATTGTTCCCGCACTGTACTCTCTAATCTCTGCGCCTGCGGAGAGTAAATAATTTTCGTTGATAACCATAATAGCTGTTTTTAGATTATAATTCTATTGAGTTCTTCGTATTTCTGGGATCCTTTACTGGACATTGGCACTGGTGATTTCGTAATACAGGGCCCAGCCTGCAAAAAGAATCACGATAATCCATATCCAAAAAGGGATCGTCTTCGGAGTTTCACTTCCGGTAATGAGGAAGCTTTTCTGGTTTCCTTTATCGTATGCATTGATCATTAAGGATAAAGTTCCGTCCACCACATCTTTGTTTTTTAATCCTTCAATCCGGATGGCGGGCCCGTTGGCTACCGTAAAATAAATCTTGCGGATGCCTTCCCTTCCCGTCGGCGAATGGCTTACAATGGTAAGAAGATGTTCCCCGTCCGTCAGTTTCCGGGTATCCAGATCAAAAACAATGGGAGTGTCCAGCTCTGCAATGGGCACCGGCTCTTCATCTACAAAAAGAAAAACCTTACTGCTGTCTTTAGTCATACGTTTTTATTTTCATTGTAAAAAGGAATGCTTGATGTGGTCTTTACTTTTCTCACCCGGCTGTACGAGATACTTCACCGTATAGTAAAAGGCGACCAGCGTTATCAGTATCACAATTCCTACGATAAACCAGTCCCAGTCGCTTTCCGGACCTACACCATGGGTAAGGTCTTTCGTGATTTCAGGCTGCTGGCTCTTGCATGCGTCGCAGGCTGAAATATATGTTGCTGCAAGCATGAGAACCGCAGTCAGTATTTTTTTTAATTTTTCCATATCTATTTTATTTTATCCATAATTACTTTTACTTCTTCCAGTGTCACTTTTTTGGCGTTATTGCCCCAGCTCGTCCTTTCATGATTGATCACTGCGGTAACGTCTTCCGGTGTAAAGTTCGCATTGGTTCCTACCGGAGGCATGGTGGCAAATTCCGGACGGGGGTCGTACCCTTTCATAATGATCGTTACGTAAAGTTCAAGATCGCCGCCGGTAACGACAGGGCTTCCTTTCAACGGCGGGAATGCACCGGGAACCCCTTCCCCGTTGGCCTGATGGCACGATGCACAGTTGGCCGTAAACAATTCCCCGCCATCCGGCAGGTTTCCGCCACCGGAACCTCCGCCGCCCTCTTCTTTTTTAGGCTGCTTGTACAGAAATTCCGGAACAATCGATTTATCGGTATAATCGGTCTGCTTCAGAGATTTGAGGTACGCAACCAGCTGCAAAGCCTTCGGAGTAGCCACTATTTTTTTTCTTTTGTTCTTTAAAAACCGTTCAGGCACCTTTACTTCTACATCTCCCGGCTGCAGATAATCCCTTTCGATAAAAAGAAATTCATAGGAAGGCATAATTGATGCTTCAATGGCTGCTCTCGGGTTGAAGAGGTGGATCAGGTGCCACTCTGCGCTCGGCTGCCGTTCCCCTACACTCGTCAGGTCCGGCCCTGCCCTTTGCGTACCCATGAGATTGGCGGTATTTCTCCAGAAGTCCGTTCTTCTGTTTATCGCATAATCTGCCGGGATGCTCGGTCTTTTCCCGAATACATTATCCATTTCCACATTTCTTACCTGCTGGGTATGGCAGGCTACACATCCGTTTTCGATGTACACCATTTTTCCGGCCCTCTCCTCTTTTGTCAGGACTTTGGCCTGCCTGGGCAACGGCTGGTTGATCGCCTGGTTTTCCATGGCTGGAATAATGGCAATGTAAAACGTAAGGAAAAGAAAAAGGCCAAGTGCCGCCCCGAAAAGGATCCTGTGATCATTTAATAGCCTCATCATTCAAATTTTTAAGAATTAAACTCTGTATTTCCAAACTGTCTTTTGGCAGCCAATACTTCGGCGGGAGTCTTTGGAACCCGTACACTTTCTTTCTTCCGGACCATGCAGTAGAAGTTGTAAGCAAAAATGAGATGGGAAATCCACATGAAAGTGCCTCCGATAGCCCTCCAGAGCCAAAACGGGAACATATTGATCACTCCGTCTATGAAAGGCTTTTTCTTCATCCACATCAGACCAGTCTCGGTACCGCCGATCATTAAGGCAATCACGTACATCAGCAGACCGATCAGCGCCAGCCAGAAATGGATCCCCACCAGCAATTTAGGAGGTTCTTTTCCGGTAAGCCTCGGGATCAGGGTGTAGGAGAATGCCCAGATCATAAAGGTGATGATCCCGTACATCGTTAAATGCGAATGGGAAACCGTAAAGTCCGTGAAATGCCAGAGCAGATTGGTATACCTGAATGCTTCCACAGTTCCCTGTAATGATCCTGTGAAGTAAAAGATAATCGACATAAAATAAAAAGGCAGCGTATAGCTTGTTTTAAGCTGGTACCAGGCTCCGTTGAAGGTCATAATAAAATTGGTTGTTCCTGCCGCAACGGGAATCAGCATTCCGACACTGGCGATAATGGCTGTTGTCTGAAGTCTCCACGGGATGGCACTGAATATGAAATGGTGGGTCCCGATTAAAGTATAAAAGAACGTATGCGACCAGAATGCCAGTGCGCCAAGGCTGTAAGAGTAAATGGGCTTATTCAGCTGCTGGGGAAGAAAATAATACATAAGCCCAAGATTGATCATCATAAACCACATTCCGATCGCCTGGTGCATATAATATCCCTGGGTAATGGTTTCCCCGACACCGTTTTGCCATACCGGGATATAACCGACCAGAATCACGATGATGATAAACATAAATCCTGAAATCACATACCAGTTCGATATATAAATTTCTTTTACAATCCGTTTCACCACCGGCCTGAATAGGTTGTGTGTGGAAAAAGCTATCCCGATCCCGAAGGTAATCATGATTGGCCAGATGTATTCGCGATATTCTCCACCGCCATTATTCACGCCTGCCAACAGCGATATCGTTCCGGCAAGTACCGCAGCATTGATTAAAATTAAAGAAATATACCCCTGCCGGATGTTATAGTTCTCTACATTGCTTACCCGGGTTACGACGTAGTATGACAGGCCAACCATCGCCAGTGATGCCCAACCCCAAAATACGGCATTGGTATGCGCAGGACGAAGCCTTCCGAAGCTTAGCCAGCCCGTATGCTCTACGTCGGGGACAACATATTTTATTCCTGCATATAGCCCGAAGGTAGTCCCGATCACCAGCCATGCAATTGCCGTCCCCAAAAACCACAGGATCAACCGGGTAAGCTCCGGAGAGATGTACTTGATGAATGAAGAATTTCTTCTTTTGGTGGGGAAGATCCTGAACTCCTCAACGGAATTAATGTTGCGGATCACACCTTTTGTATCTGATGGCGGCAGGTTTCCCGATAGTTGGTTTTCAGGCTGGTCCTGCTCAGCTTCCCTTAGTTGTTTTTCGTACTCAGCGCGTTCTTCCGGCGAAAGATTCCACCGTTTTTTTTCGGCTTCAAGCCACTCCCTCTGCTTCAGAATATTGGAGTAAATAGATAAAAATTTCAGGACCACGATAACCAGTCCGGCAACGATGATGATTAGCATCAGTGCTAAAGTAAGCTGAATTCCGGTCTGATTAAACAATGGCGAGTCTGCCATAACAAAAATGAATATGGATTAATGATTAAACCTGATAAGAATTTCCTGAAGATCCCATTCCGCATGAGGATAGCATCATCCTGCGCTCCCGCAATTACGGAAACGTGTAAGGAAATGTATGTAAAATGGATTATCTGCTGTTTTTAATAGAATCGACATCGTAAGATGCACTGTCCATGGGCAATGTTTCATCACCGGTATCAGGAGTAACGGGAGCTGTTCCTGAAACCATGCTGTCTCCTGTATTGATGTTATCTGAATGGGTGGGCTGAGGCTGGGTCTGCTGCTGCTTGGTGCAACTGACGACAAGACTTCCTGCAAGTACTGCCAGTACAAATAGTGATTTCATAATATTAAATTTAGTGATAGTGTGTATTCAAAGGTATAGCTATGTAACAGGTTATTTTATGACTCCTATCATATAAAACATTTTTATGGTTAAATTTTTAATCAAGGATGATTTTAAATAAAAAAACTCCTCAAAGAAGAGGAGTTAAAGAAAAGTAAAATGGTCTGAAAAAAATTAATATGCCTATTTAAAATCCAGCAGCCCTTCGGCCAGAATTTTCCATTGAATTTTGCTGAATCCGAAGATTCCGCCTATCCCGATGAAGAAATTTCTTATCTTATCTGTAATGCCGACCTTGAAATTCGGTCTTTCGTTTCTTCCGTAGATGCCCGCTTTTAAGATATTGCCTTTTTTCGAGATCATGATGTTTGAGGTGGCTGCAGGGCTGTAAAAATGGGCAATATTTGATCTCCGCTTATTCGGTTCCTTTGAAGGCCGGCACATGATCAGGTAAGATTCGCTGCGTCCTGTGTCTCTGTGGGAGATATTGACGATCTCCACCCAATCGTATCCCTTTCCTTCTTTAGTTCCTGGGCCGGGAATCTCTATTCGTATAAAATCTCCTTTTTTAGGAATTCGGTCTATAGGTTCTCCCGAAGCATCAAAAAGCTTAAAATCTGCCGATGCTTTTCCACAGTAGTCCTTCCATTTATTAATGGAAAAAAAACGTTCTTTCAGTACATCAAATTTTGAATTTATTTCCAGGGATGTAAATTTCCTGGTACTTTCAGTATCATGGAATCCTCCTCTCTTCTGAAGGGGAACTCCCGGAATCTGTTTCGGCTTCATATTCTCTGCGTTGTAGTGTATTTACAAATTTACTTTCCACTGCTGTAAATAATTATGAGCAGAATCACAAGATCCGGCGTTCAATGCCTTCTTGATTCTAATCATACAATTTTCATTTATTAATTACGAAATTCGGTTTACTGATTCACAAAAAACTTCCGCCAATTCTGTTTTGTCATGGAAGAATGAAGCGTTATGAATATGAAAAAGAATTTTTTTGACAGGTTTTCAAATCGGGTATCGTGCTTTGCGGGAAGTGCCGAAGCTTTTATCGGCGCAGTTCTCATTGTCATTATCTGGGCTGCCATAGGCCCGCTGTTTGGGTTTTCCCAAATCTGGCAGCTCATCATCAATACAACGACTACCATCGTTACTTTTTTAATGGTTTTTCTTATTCAGAAAGCACAGAATAAAGATTCTAAAGCAATCCAGATTAAGCTGAACGAACTTATCACAACCCATGAAAAAGCCAGCAACCGGATGGTAGATATCGAAGACCTGACAGAAGCGGAACTGGACGAACTTCACAAGCTGTATGAGAAATTCGGAAAGGCCCGCGAAAAAAGAAAATCCGGGAATCAGGTAAAAGCAAAATTATAATATCAGCAATGGGGCTATTTTTTTAAGGTATTCCCTGAATTTTTTATGTACCACCAAAATATATTGATATGAACCTCCAGAAAGATTTATTAGAAAGTATCGGAAACTATCTGCAGGCATCCGAAGAAACCGTTGCTACCGCAGAGAGTGTTACTGCGGGGTTTTTACAGTTCTCTTTTTCGCAGATCAAAGACGCCTCGAAGATTTTCAAAGGCGGGATTACGGTTTACACCCTGAAAGAAAAAGTGAAATTTTTAGACATTGACGAAAAGGAAGCGGAAGCATGTGACTGTGTTTCGCAGAATATTTCGGATACCATGGCACTGAACGTTGCCAGATCATTCGGTACCGACTGGGGAATGGCCATTACAGGCTATGCTACCCCCGTCGAGGAATCGGATTTTAAATTATTTGCCTATTTCTCCTTTGCTTATAAAGGCGAGGTAGTCCTTTCCCGGAAAATGGACCTCAATGCCCGAAAAGACTCCATCAGCGCACAGCTGTGCTACAGCGAATTTATGCTGGAATGCCTGAAAGTTGAAATCGAAAATCAGCAGATCCGGCGGCAGGAGGAAGAAGAACATTAAAACCACCATCAACACCACAAAATATTATTTATGGAAAATTTACAGCTAAAAGACAAAAACGTATTCATTACGGGGGCTGCCAGCGGCATCGGAAAAGCAACGGCTCTGTTGTTTGCCAGAGAAGGTGCCCATATTTCCTTTATTCATTACCACGACAGGGAAAATGCGGAGACTACTGAAAACGAAATAAAAGCTTTGGGAAGGAAAGTCCTGTGCTTCGACGGGGACATCAATGATGTGGAATTTTGTGAAAATGCCGTAGAAAAAACCGTTTCGGAGTTCGGAGGCATCGATATTCTCATCAACAATGCCGGGACGCAGTTTCCGTCGGAAAGCATTACGGAACTGGAAGAAGAAGAGGTTAGAAAAACATTCAATTCCAATATTATCGGAATGATTTTGCTGACGAAAGCGGTATTTCCTTACCTTAAGCAGGGAAGTTCAATCATTAATACGACATCGGCTGTCGCTTATCTCGGTCACGAACAGTTGGTAGATTATTCGGCTACGAAAGGAGCTATTGTTTCCTTTACACGATCCCTGGCTTTGCAGGCCAAATCGAAGGGAATCCGCGTCAATGCCGTAGCACCCGGGCCTGTGGCAACACCGCTTACCGAAAAAACGTTCGGAGACGAGGAAGAAGATTACAGCAAGCCGCCACTGGAGCGTAATGCCTCTACCGATGAAATCGCGACCTGCTTTTTATTTTTGGCTACGGATGCTTCTGTACAAATGACCGGACAGGTGCTGCACCCCAACGGAGGATCGATTGTTAACGGATAAAATTAAGGAATGAACGGAGTTATAATACAATATTTCCACTGGTACCACCCTGGAAATTTATGGAACGAATTTGCTGACCGTGCAGCTTCTCTGAAAGAGCTTGGCTTTACAGCAGCCTGGCTTCCTCCGGCCACAAAATGTGAGCTTGGCAGGGAAGGAAGAGGATATGATGTTTATGATCTTTATGATTTAGGGGAATTTAATCAGAAAGATGGTATTCCCACCCGGTACGGCACACGGGATGAGTACCTGAATGCCATCAATAAAGCCCATGAAGCCGGTATTTCGGTATATGCCGATATTGTACTGAACCACAGGATGGGTGGTGATGAAGATGAACGGATTACCGTACACCAGGTAGATGAAGAAGACCGGAATAAAATAATTTCGGAACCTTTTCAGGTTTCTGCCTGCACGAAATTCACATTTCCCGGCAGAAATGGGAAATACTCGGATTTTATCTGGGATTACCGCTGCTTCAGCGGAATCGATGAGGTAAGGAAAGACGGTGAAAAGAAAACCGGAATCTTTAAAATCCATAATGATTACGGTACGGAATGGACAAATGCCGTAAGCCATCAGTTCGGCAATTACGATTACCTCATGGGAGCGGATGTGGAGTACAGAAACCCTCATGTGATCCAGGAAATGAAGAACTGGATCAAATGGTATATCGAAACCACGAAAGTAGACGGAATCCGCCTCGACGCGCTGAAGCATCTTTCCTCGGACTTCCTAAAGGAATGGATTACCTATATTAAAACGGAAGTAGATTCCGACTGTTTTGTGCTGGGGGAATTCTGGAAAGATGAAGCTGAAAAGATCATCTCTTTCTCCGATAAGATGAATGACCTGATCTCTTGCTTTGACGCACCGCTGCATTATAACTTTTTTAAAGCATCCGAAGAGGGTAAGGATTATGATCTCAGTAGGATTTTAAACGGAAGCTTTTTAGAACAAAAACCGGAATTTTCGGTTTCTTTTGTGGAAAATCATGACACCCAGCGGCTCCAGGCTCTGGAATCAACCGTTCAGGACTGGTTTAAGCCGCTGGCCTACGCCATTATTTTGCTTTCGGAACATGCCTATCCCTGCGTTTTTTATCCCGACCTCTTCGGAGCAGAATACACGGATGTAAAAGACGGTGAAGAAATAAAGGTTGTTATGCCTAAAATCGAAGTCTTACCGGCATTGCTTAAAGCCAGGCAGCAATTTGCGTATGGTGCACAGATCGATTACTTTGATCATCCTAATTGTATTGCCTGGGTGAGGAAAGGTAATGCAGAACATTCCGGATGCGTAGTGATCTTATCCAACAATGAGGAAGGTTGTAAAGAAATCGACCTAGGAAAAGAAAATGCCGGTTTGAAATTTACCGATTTTCTGGCGCAAAGAAAAGAGGAAATTACAACCGATGAACAAGGTAAAGCAGTTTTCCGGGCAGATGCCCGTTCGGTAAGTGTCTGGGTAAGATCTGACGTCTAATCAGGGTTGAGCATTCACAAGCAGCTCCTCCATATTACGGGTAATTTCATTGCAAGAAAAGCAGGCTTTGTTCCCGTCCTGGAAAAACCACCTGCATTGCCGCCGGATCGGGCAGAAAGATATTTCAGCAGTTTCAGAAACAGTAAGCTGCTGAACTTTGCCGGACAGGGAGCATTTCAACTCTTGCTCATCCCATTGGCCGCATCCTTTTTCAATGCATTTTCCCGTAAACCGGAACCTCTGCTCGAGGTTACCGTTGTTTTTAATAAACTCTTCAGTGACGGTAAGGGGTGTGATAAACTGCACCCTGCCGTCCTTATTTACCACTCCGAAAAGCTGTGTCCCAGCTTTTCCGATATAGCTGGGACACTTCTTTTGGGTACTGTTAGTCTCAGCCTCCATAATTTTTGATTTGGAGGTGAATGTCTGCCAGCTGTTTATTGAAATCGATTCCCGGTTTGAAAATAATAATACCCCATGGAAACCAGTCTTTTACCCGTAACGGTCTGATAAGTTCCTTAAAATTCCTGTGTGCTCCAAAGGCTTGGGTATTGTCTACTTTGGAAAGTTCGGAAAGAACGACATTCTGGATTCCCCGGTCGATATTCTTCAGCTGTTCGTCGGTAAGGTCAACACCTTCCAGCGAAACGAAAAATTGCTTTTTAGTGGCCATAATTTTTGGTTTTTATTGTTTTACTAAAGCAAATTTCGTTTGAAAATTAATAAAATCCCTCAGTAAAAACAACATTCCCCAACAGGGAAAACCCGGAAATTAAAGCCTGATTATCAACAAGTAAACTACATAAATAAAATTATAAAATTCTGTAAACGGGGTACTGCCTGAATGTCTTTCCCTCGAAATAAAGCGAATTCCTGTAGATCCAGTCCAGCTGAGCGGTACCATCTTCTGCAAACTTTTTATCCGAACCTTTTTTAGCCTCGAATTTCTGCTTCAGGCTTTTATCTTTTTTCAGGAGCTCTGCTGCCGTGTCTTCAAAGATATAGGCGGAATAATATTCTTTCTGAGCTAAAATTCCGTCGAAGAAATTCCAGTTGAAGAACGAATCCAGTGCTTCGGGCTCCAGGGTTTCGATGAGGTATTTTACACCTTCCTGACTGGTTGGCACCAGATAATCTCCCGCTGAAAACAGGATATTTTTATTTGAGTGCTCAACCGTCGTTTCAAAATGGGGATAATGTCCTTCGTAAGGGTTTTTAACGGTCCTGAAATCATTAATTGTATAGGATTCTACGGTAATGCTGCTGTCTTTCCGGATCGGCTTCATCCGGATGCCGTTTCTTTTGAGTTCTTCGATCACCCGGTACTGTGCCTGCGGAACGACATAATATTTCGGAATGGTAATAAAACCTGTCGGAACTGCCGTTGTAAACAGCTTTATATCATTCGTAAAGGGTTTCTTACGGTCGTAATACAGCCTCGGTTTCCCGGAAATTTCGCTTGGTTTGTATTTTCCTTCATAGCCTTTAAAATCCATAGTTGTGTATTTCGTGGAATCTATTTTCCAACGGATTCCGTAGGGCTCTCCGGCCTGGTACTGCTTCAGATTTTCCGTTCTCAGCTGCTTTATTTTCCGGTATTCTTTATCCAGGTTCTGCAGGTTGACCAGCATGTATTGGTAGGTGGCATCCACTCTTTTATCATACGGTTTCAGCATGTGGGTTTCCGGCATAGTCGACATGGCGTTGAACAGCGAAGCATACCCGGTGGAATACCTCGGCGAATCTTCGAAAGCGGCAAACCCGATGTCCGGGACATCCCCGTGGATATTGACGTACGGTGTACTTTCATAACCGATTTTCTTTAAATCTTCCAGATTTTTAGCCTGATAGGTATTGTAAAAGTAATTTCCAAGCACTTTGCCCAGCCGCTCCTTAAAGGTTGAAATATAGGTAAAAGTATACTGGTAATCAGCACCATTGCTCACATGGTTATCGATAAAGACATCCGGCTTCAGCCACTGGTAGATTTCCTGGAAACTCCTGGCATTTTTCGTATCGGCCTTAATGAAATCCCTGTTCAGATCAAAGTTCCTCGAATTTCCCCTGAATCCGTACGCTTCGGGCCCGTTCTGGTTGGCTCTGGAGAAAGAGCTGCGATTGAGCATTCCGCTGATGTTATAGGCAGCAATGGCAGCCACAATAAAGTTTTGAGGCTGGCTGATTTTCCCGGTGGCCAGATCCCGCATCAGCATCATGGTCGCATCAATTCCGTCCGGCTCACCGGGATGGATTCCGTTGTTGATGAAGAGTACCGCTTTGTCTTTTCTGAGTTCTTCTATTTTCTTTTCCGGAAACGGGTTGTAAAGCACGACATAGATCGGTTTCCCATTATCATCCTCCCCTTTTTTCAGGTATTGGATGGTCGGGAAATTTTTCGCCAGGTCCTGGTACCAGGCATTCATTTCGCCATAGGTGACGGTTTGGTTGCCGTTGCCTTTTTCAAAAAGGGTTTTGAAATTGTTCTGTGAAAATATAAATGATGATACAAGGAGGAATAGAAGCGCGTTCAGTTTCATTGATGCATGTTTGAGGCTTCAAAAGTACTTAAAGTTTTGGAAATGGGTTTGGACTGGAAGAGGAAAGCTGGAGGCTGGAAGTTTGGACGTGCTATTTACCACCCCGTCTCCGGCTTTAGCCGGAGCCACCCCTCCACAGGAGGGGAATTGCAATTAAGTATTGAAATTCAGTTCTTAAAGTTATAAAAATCCTCATTTCAATAGTTATGTGAAAGAATGCTATTTCACAGGTTTGATCTGATCTTTATTCCTTCCTTTTTCATCCGGATATAAAGACGGAAGCGGATCGCTCTGCCAGAATGCTTTGATATCGACATCCATAATGGTGAGAGATCCGGTAAAGGCCGCTCCGGTGTCCAGATTCCAGACATTTGCCTTGTTCACGGGCTCTTTGCTGCCGAGATGCAAGGTCGGCGTATGGCCGATGAAAATTTCGTTGTACAGCAGCAGCCTTTTAGGATAAAGTTTCGAATCTTTCGTCAACTTTTTATCCATCGCTACAGCGGTTTCCCACAATGTGCGGTCCCAGCGGTAATTGGTGGAATAGACTTCTTTATCTGGACCATGCATGGAAGAATAACCAGCATGGATAAACAGCCGGTTTTCTTTATCAACATAATAATTTTTCATCCGCTGAAAAAATTCCAGGTGTACTTCCAGTTCGTCCAGAGAATAAGCGAAGTAGCTGTCGACCGTACTTTTTCCACCGTTAAACAGCCAGACGTCTTCACTTTTTCCGAAAGAGAGCCAGTCTTCGCACCAGGCATCATGGTTGCCTTTGATGAAAATACATTCCTGTTTTTCGGAAAGTCCAATTAAAAACCGGATCACTTGGGAAGACTCGCTCCAGCCGTCGACATAATCGCCCAGGAAAATTAGGGTGTCATTCTCTGTCACCTGCGCTTTGTCCAAAACCTGTTCCAAGGCTTTAAAGCCTCCGTGGATATCGCCTATGGCTAATGTTCTTTTCATATTTTATCTCCAAACATTAAATTCGTACTTGATAAAATTCCGGGAGCAAAATTTTTTGACTTTTTGGACACCGTCTTCTCCGGAAAATTTTTTAATAAAGAATTCTTTTAAATCATTAAAAGAGGTTAGCCTCTTCAATAATTTAAATTTTATAGTGTTGATTTTATTGATTTCCAAATAATATTCATAATCAAAATCTCCGGTAATTTCTTTAATTATGCTTCCATGTTCACAACCGTAAATTATAATCTTACTATCAATTGAAACCGTAATTACAATATTCAGATGCTCTGTCTTTAAGCAGTATAATTCGAATACCAACTTATTTTTCATTATTTCAAAATATATTTGGCGTCCACAAAATCCGTCAGCCAGACGTTGTTTTCGGAAAGATAGAACGGGATCCCGGCTTCACGCATTTTTCCGGTTTCTATGGTTAAGATCACCGGCTTTCCGTGGCGCATCCCCACTTTGGTGGCAGTATCTTTATCCTGACTTAAATGAACATGCTGACGGCTTCTTTTCTCAATCCCGCTTTTCAGAATCGAAGGGATATTTGCTTCGGCTGTCCCGTGATAGAGGAATTCCGGCGGCTGTTGTGGCTGTAAAGCCAGATCAATATCGATCGAGTGTCCCTGATTCGCCCTGATCCTTGTTTTATCGTCGTTGAAAATAAATCTTTTCTTGTCATTGGTTTCCACCATTTCGATCAATTCTTCCAGCGTAAAGCTTCTTTCGTGCTTTGCGCACTTTTCCATCAGCTCATCCACCGCTGCCCAGCCGTTTTCATCCAGGGTCAGGTTGATCACTTCAGGTTTGTGTCTCAGAACCAGACTCAGAAATTTGCTGATTCTTTTTTTATGTTGTTCGTTTATGATTTGTGTTATTTCATTAATTTGTTTTCTAATCTAATACAAAGGTTTTCAATATCCTCCTTTCTAGCCAACATTACTACCCATTCTTCAGGAATATTTTCAAAACCATAATAAATTCCTGCAAGCCCGCCGGTGATGGCTCCGGTGGTATCGGTATCTTCTCCCAGATTTACTGCTTTTGAAACCGCTTCGGAATAGTTTTCCGAATTCAGGAAACACCATAAGGATGCTTCCAGGCTGTGAAGGACATAGCCTGAAGAACTTATTTCTTCCTCTCGTAAAGTGTATAACGGATCCAGTTCATAGTCACCTACTTTTAATTCCAGAATACGATGGAACTTGTCCATTTCGTCCTGCGAGCAGATCGGATGAAAATTTAAAAATTCTTGAACTGTATTCTGCATTGTGCGATAAGCTTCCCATTTGTCTTTTCCTTCCAAAAGTTCCAGAACCAGTTCCAGATAAATAAAACAAGCCAACACAGATCGGATATGCCCATGTGTAATGCTGGAAACCTCTTTTACCGTATCAAAACGTTTTTCAATCGGAAGATCTTTGATATAGAAGGCCAATGGCAAAATTCTCATTAAAGAACCATTCCCATTATCGAATTCCGAATTTCCGCCGCATAAAGTAGGGAAAGTTCCCTTGCCTATTCTGTGAATGGCTTGTGAGGTGGCGATTCCGATGTCGAAAACCCTTCCGTGAGGTGTCCAGATCTCCGCATTGTACCATTGCAGAAACTTCAGCGCCATATCTTCCGGATTATATTCTTTGCAAAGACTGTCAGCAAGACATAAGGTTAACGAACCGTCATCACTCCATGTTCCGGCGGGCTGGTGGTGAGTTCCCATGGATCTCATCGTAGTAACCGGAGAACTTTTCAGCGGTTCCCTGCTTCTAAACTCCACCGGCACGCCCAGCGCATCACCCACACAGACACCGAAAATTCCGGCTTTCACAAGATTTTCCATCAAGCAAGGTTTACCAGTTTATCAAACAACAGTTTCATTCCCTGGGTTGCCGTTTCTTTCATAACTACTGCTCTCTGCCCGTAGCCGAAGTTCGTTTCGTTGGGATTGATTACAATCAACAGACAGTCGTCCTTAATGTCGTGAAGCAGTCCGGCTGCCGGGTAGACCTGCAAAGAGGTTCCGATGACCAAGAAAATATCGGCTTCTTTCGCCATTTGGGTGGCTTCCCTCATCAACGGAACATCTTCCCCGAACCAAACGATGAACGGCCTTAGCTGTGACCCGTCTTCTGCCTTATCACCGATGTTGATGTCCTTTTTATGCTCATAGGTCAGGTTCTTGTTGTTGCTTGAACAGGATTTGAAGAGCTCGCCGTGAAGATGCAGGATATTGGTTGAGCCGGCTCTTTCGTGCAGGTCATCGATGTTCTGGGTAATGATCTGAACGTCGAAATATTTTTCCAGTTCCGCCAGTAAATGGTGGGCCTCGTTAGGTTCCACTTCATGAAGCTGGCGGCGCCGCTGGTTGTAAAACTCCAGGACCAGTGCCCGGTCTCTGCGCCATCCTTCCGGACTGGCTACATCGGTAATGCTATGATTTTCCCAAAGTCCGTCTCCGTCTCTGAAGGTTTTTATTCCGCTCTCGGCGCTGATTCCGGCGCCGGTTAATATGGTTAGTTTTTTCATTGGTTTTTTATTTTTTGTTTTATCATTTGAAAACCGAAAACGGCTGTGATGATCATTGTGGTTATTATTACAACAAGATACAGAGGAATATTTAATATGTGCTGCACTAAAGTTCTTCCATATTTGTCATTCGTCTTATCATTGATGATATCGGTAAATCTTCCGGCTTCATAATCTTTAACCCTTTTTTGAAAAGCCATCCAGCCTTCATTGATACAAGCCTCCTCAAAGAGATAAAGTTTCGGATTTTCTGTTTTTTCAGACAGATCAAAAAACATATACGATTCAAAAGTCCTGCGAAAATGTTCTATATAAACCTGATCTTTTCTGATACAGAGAACTTTTTTATGGTCCGCCCATTTCAGAAGTTCCAATTCTAATTCCAGTTCTTTTTGAATTTTTTTTAATTTTTCAATATGGGTTTCTACTGGAAAAACATTTGATTTTTTTCCTGCATGCTGAAGGTAAACCCTGTAAGCTTCCAGAAATTCAAGCTGCATTTCCTTCTGAAGCCCATTAATTTCATCAGAAGTCAGTCCTTCATTCTGATTTTCAGGATCATTTACCCATCTGAAATTATATTTTTTCATTATAACAGCTTTTGGTAAACCGCTTCATTTTCATCATCGAAGCAGACGAAAATAATTTTTTCGATGGTGTCTGATCTGAAATTCTTTACCGTTTCTACGGCAATTTTTCCTGCCGCTTCTTTCGGAAAACGATAGACGCCAGTGCTGATGTTGGGGAAAGCTATGGTTTTCACGCCCAGGCTTTCAGCCAGTTTGAGTGAATTTTTATAGCAGTTCTCTAGCAAGGAGAAGCACTTCTCTTCGTCTCCGTTCCAGACCGGCCCAACGGTATGAATGACATATTGCGCCGGAAGATTACCGGCTGTCGTTACCACCGCTTCTCCGGTATTGCATTTCCCCTGCCTGTTCCTGATTTCGATACATTCTTCCAGTATCTGCTTTCCGCCGGCCCGGTGAATCGCTCCGTCTACCCCGCCGCCGCCCAGCAAGGAAGAATTGGCCGCATTCACGATGGCATCTGCCTGTATTTTGGTGATGTCACCTTTAATAAATTCAATGTTCATAAAATCTGCTTTTTTTCCAGTTTTCAATAGTGACTATCCATTCCGGGATTGTGTTTTCCTCACAGCACAGAATGCTTACGCCTCCGGCCATGGCGCAGGTCGTATCCCGGTCGCCTAATGCAGAAACGGTATTCCAAAGACATTCTTCAAAATTGCTTCTGTACCGGGAAAGCATCCAGATAACCAGCGGCACCGTATCCTGGGCCGTCATCCCGGTTCCGTTTCCTAATGTTTTCACCAACAATTTTATACTGGGATTTCCGTCTAAATATAAGCATTTGTTCAGTTTGCTTTTCAGGTCGGAATCACTTAGTTCGTTTCGAATGTTTCGGATGAAATCCTGCTGATCCAATATTTCGATTCCCATTTTTTCCCTGACAGCAAAGGCGGCAGCCAGGGCAATGGCTTTTGTCCCTTCTATGGCTTCCCGGTTAGCGTGAGTCACTTCGCACGACCGCTCCGCATTTTCTTTGAGCCTGGCAAAATCATCATAAAAATAAGCCCCGATTACAGCAGCTCTCATGGCTCCGCCGTTTCCCATAGAACCCTGTCCTTCAAATTTGGCATAAGAAACTTCTTTCCAGTGCTCACCGCTTTTTACTTCTCTGAAATACCGGTGTATGGAAGGTCCGTATCCGCGGTTGGTGTCTAAATAATAATTTTTAGTAAACTCTCCCGCCAGAAAATCCTGGTCGATTTCCCCGAATTTCTCTAATGATCTGAACACGGCAATGGCCATGATCGTATCATCGGTGAAATCCAGATTACCTTCAGGAATAATCCTTTGATGAATATGGCTTTTCACAAAACTTTCCTTGCCAAAAAAACTTTCACCGAAAGCATCGCCGATGGATATTCCCGTCAGCGATTTCGAAGCAAGCGAGTGTTTATCTTCCATTATTTTAGCCTTAATTTATTATTCAGAACCTCATCATCAAATAACAGCGGTTTTTCTTCAGGCAACATCAGCTGATCCAAATCACCATTCAAAACAAACTGATGCTGTTCTTTCACAAATTCTGAAATATTTTCAATTAAAATGAGATCTTCTTTGGCAAACGATCGGATCAGTTCATTTTTCAAACCGATCTGGATCGCTCTTCTTTCCTGCTTTGCCCCAAAAGGATCATGATCCGGATCCCACTGCAGCCTGGCAGAAGATTCTTTAACCTTATCCTGCCATTCTTCCCTGGAAATGCCCAACTGGTCATTGTAGGAAGAATAGACGGCGTTTTCCAGATATTTTCTGAAAGCATCCATTTTCAGGTGAATGGCCAGCACGTATTCCTGTCCTTCTTTTGTCCCCCAGCCGTTCCGGTACATCATCCAGAGGAAGTTCGGCTTGATCCAGGTCATCCTTTCCAGGCTAAAAGGCCCTCCGAAATACTGATTCTTTACGGCAAATTCCCCGATGGCTTTTCGGTAAGACTGGTACACGATAATCTTTTCATCATCATATTGCGCCATAAGATGATGTCCTTCCTGCGGCCAGTCCTGTATTTGTTCTTTATAGTTTTTTAATTTGAGTTTCATGATATTTCTTCAAATGGCCTGATCATTTCCTCTTTTTTCGAGAGAATTGCGAAGACCACTCTTTTAAATTTATTTTTATATTTTCCCTGAAGGTGCTTTTTAAACAGCTCCGCTATCTCTTTTGGATCATTTTTAAACACACCGCATCCCCAGGCTCCTAAAATCAGGGTTTCATTTCCCTGATGTAATGCCAACGCCAGCATTTTCTCCGTTCTGACATCCATGGCTCCGAAAATTTCACCGGCTCTTTCCGGTTCCTGACGTTTTACCACTCCCGCGTTTACTGCCGGAGAGGTGATGAAATTGCACAAAACCGGCTTCCGCAACAACTCCCCTTTGTCCTTACGAAAGACCGGGACTTTCGGGCTGTAAATCATCATGTCGGTATAAAAACAGGATTCCATCTCCCGGTGGATTTTATAATAATCCCAGGCCTGGAGCAAACTTTCATGTAATCCCGAAGTTCTCGCCAGGCTCTCCTCCTGTGCTTCAGCTCCGTTGATGAAGCCGCCACCGGGGTTTTTAGCCGAGGCAAAATTCAGGCACATGATTTTTTCCTGGTCTTCCTCTTCCGCAAGCTGTAGAATGGCTTTCAGGGAACTGCATCTCCAGACTTCAAACCGGGTCTCAAAATATTTTTCAGGAACTTCTTTTTCAGTAAGTTCCGCAAGTGCTTCGGAAGAAAACAGAACGGTTCCTTTCGTAGAAGCTTCCAATTCGTTTTCGATGCTTATTTTTTCGTTGTTTCCGTTGATATAATATTTCCTGGCTAAGATTTCCAAGGTATCTTTTGCCATTCCTTTATTGGTCATGGTAAGTTTTTTAATGTTAATAATAAATTTTCAATGGCTGCATGCGCCGTTTCTTTGAAGTCTTTTCCGATAAAAACCTGAGTGACTTCAATTTTTCCGCTGATTGCCTGATTGAACGCTTCCAGCTCTTCCGCCGGAACCCAAAGCTCATTATGGTTTTTCGCCCCTACATTTCGGGAAGGGTATTTGTTAACCGTTTCTTCCAGCACTTCAAATCGGGTGACAAATCCCAAATAATTTCCGGCTTCATCGCGCGTATTCCATTTTTCTACAATTTCGGAAGCATAGTCTTCATTCAGCACAGGATAGAAAATCGGCTGCCATTCCAGTCTAGGAGGAAATGCCTTGTAATCGTTTTCAATGATTAAAAGCATTTCTTTTTCTCCGACCGGCCTGTATAAGGTTTGTGTTTTCATGGTTATTTTATATTAAATTTCGGCTCAAGCTATTGAATATTTTCTTTTTAAAATGGGCTAAAGCCCATTCCTATTGATAAAATGATTACAGTCTATTCAAGATCATAAACATACACTTCTATACCATTTTCCAGCAACGTACTTTGAATAATCGGTTCGACTTCTTTCCATTTTCCTCCTGCGAGACCACAGCCGATCCTTGGCATATGGATGCTTGCCTTTAATGACAAAGCTTCATCAACAAGTTTTTTCAGGCAGCTTTCAACTGCTTCATACCGGATCGGAGGTATTCCTTTTGAAGTGGTGACGGTTTTATGCTGACCGATCATATTGCATACCCAGAGATTTTCTTCTACCTGAACCATTTGGATTTCTCCCAGATTAAAATGAGTTCCTCTTTTATACCAGTCCCGGTAATTATCCTCAGGCTTCTTCCATCTTTTGGAAATAGCCAGAACAAATCCTTTTCCCCAGCCTCCAATATCGTTGCAGATATGGGCAATGATTTGAGTTCCTGCTGTTGACGGGTCTGTAGCGTCGCCTTTTATATATCTGATTTCTTTCATGATGTTATAATTTAATTCTTCCTAGGCTCACGCATTTTTCAATGTTTTTAAGCGTTCCGCTTTTTCTTGTTCGTCGGAGTTAAAATCAACAGCCAAAAAATGAGTGCAGTTTGAAATCCCGAAGTTATCTCTTTCAGCATCGGAAACAAATCCGCCTACCGTCTTCCATTTTGAAGCTTTATTCCTGAAAGTATTAACATAATATCTGGGCCGATCCTTCACATGAATAATGGCAACATTTTCAGTTTTATCCTTTAGATATTCCATCATCATGGTATCGGTTCCGGTAAAATCACCAATGATAAATTCGCATTCGGAAACTGGTGTTCCTGTCAGCGGATCAATATAAAACCGGTGAAAGTTTTCCCATGAGAGATTCCCATTTCCAAATACAAATATTTTTTTATTCATTATCGATTTACTTTATTCATTTATCTTTCTAAAATCCTTTGAATACGGAGAAAAAGATCGCCAAATTTCATCAAACTTGACGTTCAGTTTTCCGGGTTCAAAAGATTCGTCCAACTGATCGAGGCAGGTAACCACCAGATTTTTCCGGTGGGCAAGGCCGTAGCCTTCATCTACCTTTAAGGCATAATCCAGCAGCTGGTAATCCAGACCTCCGGTACGGAAGGCTCCCTGATAGTCATTGAACGTACAGGTTTCCTCTTCATTGTTCCGTAACGGAATCTCTTTTTCATTACTCATCCAGCCGTTTCCGTGACGGGTGCCATAGTTTCTTGTAACATAGAACATTTCGATATGATCGATTCCCAGTTGACTGCATACTTCGTAGGCATTTTTTGAAGTGGTATGGGCATAGGTCACATTCGGAAATATGCCGTGGTCCATATCCAGCAGGATTCCCTGGCTGCCTTCAAAAATCAGATGGTCAAAACTTTTCAGGTAGCCGTAGCCTTCGATATTCCATTCCATCTCATCGACAGCATGAAGAAAATCATCCAGTGCCTGCTGTATTTCTTCGCCTTCGGAAAAGCCGTAATACAAAGCGATGCCTTTCAGCTTTTCGATCAGCATCGGTCTCGGCGCGATCAGGTCGGCCGCAAACAGCCGGTAAGGGCTTTCATGCCTTTTCATCGTGGCACCGACTCCTTTTCCGCAGGTTCCGTGCTCCGTATTCCGTAGGTCTCTCCTGTTGTGAAGGACATCAAACGGCGTTGTTACTTTAGCCAGCGGATGGATATGAAGTCTGGTATTCCCGTTTTTGTCTTTCAGTTCCTTCCATTCATTATACATAAAAATAGGATGGATGGTGCAATGCTCGGTAAAATAGGACGGTAGTCCACGCAACGCCCCGCTGCAAAAGCTGGAATGGACATGCTTCCGGTCACCGATCATCACGGTGTGCGCCGCCTGCTGCCCTCCCGAAAAGCGGATGACCACGGCCTCCGGATCCCGGGCTGCGAGGAAATCGGTGGTGGTGCCTTTGCCTTCATCCCCGAATCCCAGTCCTATAACGATTTCTGCAGTTTTCATCTTAAAAATCTCTGAATCATTCCGCTCCATCCTTCCTGGTGTTCTTCTTCTGCATGCTGGCCGGCCTTACAGGTTTTGCAGACAATTTCCTTGATCACATACGGAACATCCCGGTAATCGGTAATCGATACACAATTTCTTCCCAGCAGGTCTTTCCATCCGCGGTCGGCCCGCATCGCATGGTCTGAGTGAAGGACATTGATGTGGTAGACTTCATATTTCTTTCTTGCCTCAGCCAGAAGTTCCTTATGGGTAAAAGTCTGCTGGCCGGCTCCCATAATCTCCCGGATCGCAGAGGCAGGAAGGGTTTTCAGGCAGGGCTCGTCACCCACGGTAAACAGCAATCCTCTCTGTCCTCTTTTTTCAAAAGCATCGGTGCGGGTATGGAAAGCGGCAAAATACCAGGCCAGCAGGTAACTTTCCCCGCCGTTTCCGCCGCCTCCGGATTCAATATAGGTTCTCGTAAGCCACATATCCAGCTCTTCGTCACCGGATTCAAATTGCCCCACCTGCAACGGATAATTGTCGCATTCGTGATCCCCGATTCCCATAAAGAGGAGTGCGGCATCCGGAACCCCACCCTGGATAATTCCGCCCATCAGCTTCGGAAGGCCTTCCTGGATCAGGTTATACGGAATATGGCCCATGCTTCCGGTAACATCCAGTCCTAAAATAATCGGAAATGATTCCGGGTGTACGGATGAATCCCGGGCTTCCCTGAAGAAGACGCCGTTCGGGTTCATTGATTCATGTGCTCTTCTTTCCGCGTTCTGAGTGAAAATTTCACCTGCACTTTTCGATGCATATCCCATCTTTCTTGCTCTGTCGAAACGAGCGTCCATGTCGTATCTTGTACTTCCCATAACGTAAATTTTAGTTAAAGACTGTTTTTATAGTTACCCGCTGCATTTCGGGCTTTAATGCAATACGGAAGTTAATTCTATCCGTTTATTGTTCTCTTGTGTACATAATGTCCGTCCTCAGCACATATTTCAGTCCGCTGATCAGCGTTTTCCCTTCGTGTCTTAACGGATGATGGAAAACCAGTGCGGAACCCTTTTTCGGAGCGACGGTGAACAACCCTTCAAATTCGGTTTCCCCACCTTCAAAATTATCATTCAGATAAATCAGGAAGGTGTAAAAACTTTTTTCGTTTTCATTCCTGATATAGCTTCCGTCGCGGTGCATTTTGAACCGTTGTCCGGCCGAATATTTGTAGATCCTGAACATTTCATTGAAGCCTGAAACTTTATAGGTTTCATGGATCTGAGGAAGAAATCGGGCGGCTCTTTGAAACAGGTTTTCAGCCAGTTCATTATCGAAAACCATCAGCCGGTCGTTGTTTCGGATGCCTTTGCTCATCACCTGCCTTCCCTGCATATTGATCTTTGCTTCTTCAAAAATTTTGTCTTTTGTCAGATCAATATAATGGTCGCATTCTTCATTCGTCAGGAAATTTTCGATCAGAAAGATTTCCGGATGCAGTATTGTCTTTTCCATAATATCAGGTGTTTGGTTTGTGTTTTTACTTTCTCAGTTCGTCCCGTACTTCCATCAAAGCAAATCCCAGGAGATTTTCACCGTTCCACTGCGATGGATTTAGGGCTTTGGAATTGGTTTCCGGCATTCCGATGCCCCAGATGGTATCGTAAGGGCTGGCTTCCACCAAAACTTTATCTTCCGTAGACAGCAAAAATTCTTTAAGTGCTTCATTTTGCGCAAACTTCAGCAGGTTTCCCTGTTTTACGATCTCATATTTATGCTCATCCCAAAACTGCAGATCAAAATTTTCGACTTTTCTTCCCAGTTTTTTAACCAGATTCGGAGTCTCAGACTGTATGATCTGTTCTAAAGTTTCGTCATCTTTAAACAAACTTGCCTTTCCGGCCATCATATAATGTTCAGCAGTCCTGTAGATGATGCCGTCTTCCTGAAACTCAGCAGGAAACCACTGGCTGAAACAGGCTTTGGTCACTTGCTCTTTTACCGTATGTCCCCAGAAAAACAGAAAATCCGGTTTTTCCTGATGATTAAATCTTTCAATGATATATTGTACGGTGTATTTCATTATTGCGTTATTTTTACACAAATTTAAAGGAATAGGGTTTTACTAACCAAATTAATTTGCGTTAATTTTACGCTAAAATAATTAATTGGTTGATTTTCAACGATAAAAATTTTCAATTTAAACACGAATGGCACAAATGTCTTTCACAAATGACGCGAATTATGATCTGTTTGATCAGGTTTAAATAAAATTCAAGCTTAATCTGGATTGTGCATCCGATAAGTTCCCGAGAGAATTAGAGTACTATTAAAAGATTACCTTCTTATTTGTTTACGCTGTATATAGCAGCAAACAAGAATTCATTGTGAAAATTCGTGTAAGTATTTGTGTTAAAAACTACTTCAGTTCAAAATAAAATCCCTGTTCTTCCAGTTCCCTGTATTTTTCCTGGTTGAAGGTAAACATCTTTCCGGGTCTGCCGCTGCCTTCTTTTTTGAAGTTGTCGGTTTCATTCAGCAGGCCGTAGCTCATGATTTTTTTCCGGAAGTTGCGTCGGTCGATTTCCTGCCCGACAATCGTTTTGTAGAGGTTTTCCAGTTCGGAGAAGGCAAATTCCTCATTCAGCAGATTGAAGCCGATGGGTTGGTACTGGATTTTGGTTCGGAGTCTTTTTAATGCCGTATCGATAATAGTCTGATGATCGAAAGCCAGTTCGGGAAGGCTGTTAATGCCGAACCATTGGGCATCGTCCGCATCGGAATCGGCAGCCAGCTCGTGGTAAGACGGGGTTTACCAGCCCCAGATAGGTTACGGAAACCACCCGGTTCCGCGGATCGCGGCCTACATTGCCGAAGGTATAAAGCTGTTCCAGAAAATCGGGCTTTATACCGGCTTCCTCGCAAAGTTCGCGCTTTACCGCATCATCCAGGTTTTCATCATCCAGAACGAGTCCGCCCGGAAGCGCCCATCCGCCCTTGAAAGGCTCGATATTCCGCTGGATCAGGAGCACCTGAAGGTCTTTTTTATCGAAATACCCAAAAACCACCGCATCCACAGCTACTTTGATATCCTGTAATTTCTTTGAACCTGCCATAAATTAAATTTGCGTTGTGAGTACACAAAGTTACGGTTTAGTTAACATAAAAAAAATAATCTGAGTCATAAACGAAAAAATCCGCAGAGATTACCTGCGGACTTCACTTTTATCTTCTGCCTTTTTATCGGCTCTTTTATTTAGTCATTCAGCTTCAATACAGCCATAAATGCCGATTGCGGTACTTCTACCCTTCCGATCTGCTTAACTCTAAATATTCATTCTTATCAATCTTTCCAAGTCTTCATCCTCATTAGCTTTAGAAGAAACTGGTCTAACTTGACAAGCATATTTTCTTTCAGAATTAAAATATTCAGTATTCTCAGAGATTCTAAAAAATCTTCCTTGTAAAAACCTAGTTCCTGTTAAAATATTTAGACTAGTATTTCCAGAATTAACAATTTCAACAGATAAACATCCACAATACCCTGGTTGAACTATTGTCGATATAGACAATCCCAATCTACTAAAAGAACTTCTCAGATTTAGAACAGCATATACATTTTTAGGTAGTTTTACATATTCTAGAGTTGAAAATAGTGTTGGCTGTGATGGATGGATTAAAAATTCCTCTCCTAATTTCCTTCTAGTTTCTGTATAACTACTTTTAATTGATCTAGTTATATTATTGTTTTTAGTTGTATCAATAAAGGCATTTCTTCCTTGATGTTGTGTTAAGAAATCGGTTCCAATTCTAAAATCAAAACTAATTTCACCAAATTGCTTTTCATCTAAAATTGGAGTAATAAATAATTCTCTATTTTTTAAAAGCTCTTTTAGTTCTTCTTTAACAATAAGACTCATAAATTAAAGATTTTTCCATTTTGACACTACTATGTAATTAGAAATCGACTTTTCAACTAGATTATTTATTATATTATATCTCTGTTTTTTTGGAACCTTATTAAGTGTATTTGTTTCAGAATTATTCCAGAAATCCCAACCAAGTTTAAAAACAGCATGTAATTCATTATCAGAATTAATTTGCTGCGGTATAAATTCATTAAAGTCAGAACTATCTGCGTCAAAAACTTTATGTCTAATTTCAATTTTTTGCTTTGACTGAGCAGCTAAAACTAAGTTAAACTCATCAATTAAACTTATTGTTTCCTCGTTCAGAAATTTGTCCACAAACTCTACTCTTTTTTTTGTTGCAGGATGTGTTTGAGAATCAGATGTACCTGCCGAAATATAGTTTAAAAATAAATTAGAAGCATCATTTATATATTGCGCAGCAAAAACATCAGCAAAATATTCCATAGTGTGATTATGTTCCTGAATTTCAATATTCGTATAATTAGGCTTAAAACCATTTTTTTTGAAAAATATATTTTGACTAATATTTAATTCAATATCAATAAAATGTCCTAGTTCATGATAGAGCACTACTATAGATAGATAATCTCGAGAAAGGACACGAGGTAAAACAATTTTTATTAATCTTTTTGAGATTTTTAGCTCATATAACTTTTCAATTGTATCATTCATTAATTTAAAAAATTCAACATTCTCACCCATAAAGTAAAAATCTAAATTTCTATTTGATAATGATGTTGCAATAATAAAATTATCATCCGAAATCCAATCATCTAAAACTTTCTCTAAACAAGATACGGTTTCAAAAGGAATTAGGTTTAAAGTACTATTATCTAAAAATTCTAATGCTCCAAATATATAATTTAAAATTTGATAATGGACTCCTTTTAAATTATCATCATAATTTTCTATATCAGCATTTTTAATTGCTTCAAACAAGAAATACAATTCTTCAAAATACTTTTCTTTTTTTTTATCAGAATAAATATTCGCTTTACTTTTCGAAAAAATACCTTCCAATTGCAACAATTGTAACTCAATTGCCTTAACAGTCATAACAGTAATTCTTATTTAGCAATTCTATTATCTCTCTGTAAACAGAATTACTAATTTCTTGGTTGATGCATGAAAGTTCATCCTGATAGTACATTAGCAATGATGTAATCAAAAAATAATGCTGTCTTTCGGCTGAATAAATGTCTTTTTTATTTGCTGAAATTAATGCAGCTTCTTTGATAGCAGTATCCACTTGCTCTTTATACTCAGTATCCCCATTAATGATGTCAGACAAGATATTTATATAAAAAGGAGCCTGGCTTTGTTTTGAGTCAATTTGTGCTAGATACATAATTCATTATTTTTATCAAAGTTAATAAAATAATTATACCAAAATTTATCTTGATTATCTTTTTTAGTCATTCAGCTTCAGTACAGCCATAAATGCCGACTGCGGGACTTCTACCCTTCCGATCTGCTTCATTTTCTTTTTTCCTTCTTTCTGCTTCTCCAAAAGCTTTCTTTTTCTGGAAATATCTCCACCGTAACATTTTGCGGTAACGTCTTTTCTCAGTGCTTTGATGGTTTCCCTGGCAATTACCTTGGTTCCCAAAGCGGCCTGAACAGCAATATCGAACTGCTGTCTCGGGATCAGCTCACGGAGCTTTTCACACATTTTCTTACCGATATGATAGGCATTGGAATCGTGAATCAAAGATGATAAGGCATCCACCATATCGCCGTTGATCAGGATATCCATTTTTACCAGCTTGGAAGCCCTGAATCCGATCGGATGGTAATCGAAGGAAGCATATCCTTTGGAAATTGATTTGAGACGGTCATAGAAATCAAAAACTACCTCAGCCAACGGCATATTGAATACCAGCTCCACTCTTTCAGAAGTCAGGTAACTTTGGTTTACAATTTCCCCTCTTTTTTCGATACATAAGGTCATTACCGGACCTACGAAATCGGATTTGGTGATGATGGAAGCTTTGATAAATGGTTCTTCTACCCTGTCCATGATCGACGGGTCCATCATTTCAGACGGGTTGTTGATCAGGATCGGCACTTCCGGTTCTTTTTTGGAGTACCCGAAATACGATACGTTCGGTACCGTAGTGATCACGTTCATGTTGAACTCACGGTCCAGACGTTCCTGAACGATTTCCATGTGAAGCATTCCCAGGAATCCGCAACGGAACCCGAAACCAAGTGCAGCTGAACTTTCCGGCTCAAAAACCAGGGAAGCATCATTCAGCCTTAATTTTTCAAGGGAGAATCTCAATTCTTCAAAATCCTCGGAATCGATCGGGTAAATCCCGGCAAATACCATCGGCTTAACTTCCTCAAACCCTTCAATCGGTCCGGCAGCCGGCTTATCGAATGAAGTGATGGTATCCCCTACTTTTACTTCACGGGCATCCTTGATTCCGGAAACCAGGTAACCTACGTCCCCGCACTCAACGGTTTTCTTAGGAACCTGCTTCAGCTTTAACGTTCCTACCTCATCAGCCCCGTATTCTTTTCCGGTTGCGAAAAATTTAATCTTTTCGTTTTTCGTAATGCTTCCGTTTACTACTTTGAAATACGCTTCAATTCCTCTGAAAGGGTTGTATACCGAGTCAAAGATCAAAGCCTGAAGCGGTGCATCCGGATCACCTACCGGTGCCGGAATTCTTTTTACGATCTGTTCCAGAAGGTCATGTACCCCTTCTCCGGTTTTTCCGGAAACCCTTAATACATCCTCATAATCACAACCGATTAGGTTCATGATCTCATCGGTTACCTCTTCAGGATTTGCTGAAGGAAGGTCAATCTTATTCAGGATTGGAATAATTGTCAGGTCATTTTCCAAAGCCAGATACAGGTTGCTGATGGTCTGTGCCTGGATGCTCTGGGCTGCGTCTACAATAAGAAGCGCTCCTTCACAGGCCGCAATGGAACGGGAAACTTCATAAGAAAAGTCCACGTGTCCCGGAGTGTCGATTAAGTTTAAGATATATTTTTCGCCGTTGAGCTCATAATCCATCTGGATGGCGTGGGATTTAATGGTAATCCCGCGTTCTTTCTCCAGATCCATGTCATCCAGCGTCTGGGACTGTAATTCTCTCTGGGAAACCGTATTGGTATATTCCAGAAGACGGTCTGCCAGAGTACTTTTACCATGGTCGATATGAGCGATTATGCAAAAATTTCGTATGTTTTTCATTTAAGAACTATGTAATTTGCAAAGATAATAAAATGCAGGATAATTTGTGATTCTTAATTTTATAAGCGAAAATTTAATCTTTGAAAACATATTCCCCTGTTAACGGATCTAAATAAATCTGAGTTTTAACCTTGCTCACAAATCCAATATTCTTTTTTCCGCTATCCGCCGCGGCGCCGATTAATGCACCGACCATCCCGCCCGTCATACCGCCAATCATCGCTCCATTCATACTCTGCTGAAATAAATCTGCCGGAATTGCTTCAAAATACCAGCCTTTTTCATTCTTGAAAACTTCTTTGTAACCGATCGGGATGGCTTTCAAAATTTTATTATCCTCAACTATACAGTAAATATCACTGATTTTTATATTGTAGGTCCCGTCATTTACTCCTTTAATATCGCCATCCTTATCTCTTCGATACGTTGCCGGCGTAGGTTTTTGCTGAACAAATGATTTGAAACTTAAATAAACTCCCGGTGTTAAACTTTCGGTTTTATAAACAGGGTATGTATTCTTTATGATGTTTTCATAATCTGCAAGCGACCCTTCATTGATGGGAATACCAACCGCAACGCTGTTGTAAGAAGTCAAAATTAATTGTTTAAAAAGCTGAGATATTTTATTGTTAATGGTATGCGCAACATTTACCCCTTCAACCGGGCTCGCTGAAATGATCCCATCCGTTCTGTTGATGAAAAAATACTTATCATTTCTTTTAAAAAATGTTGCAATACTTATTTTCGCTTTGGCAATTTCGGGAGATTTATTATCATTGAAAAAATACAGATCATTGATTAATAAAACAATATCATTCTTTCCTGAATCTTTATTGGATTCTGTAAATGCAGTTTCTATGGCATCTTTTGCAGTTTTTGGAAATGCAAACTGATAAGTGTCTCCTTTTGAGATAACGGTTCCCATCTCTTTTAAAGTTCTGCTATCAATAACTGTCAGCGATTTTGTCATTCCGCTTTTGTCTTTTATTTTGCCGATCTCGATTGTTTCGGTTGTTTGAGAAAAAGTAATTATCGACAAGGAAAGAAATACAAACTGCAATGCTTTTTTCATGGTTCTAAATTTTAGCAAAACTAATAATATCTTTAAAATTAAATGACTTTCACGAAAAAAACTATCAAACCCGCAGACATACTGAAGAAAATCTTATCTTTTCACATCATAAATCTACAGAAGCTCAAACTTATTTTAATTATGAAAAAAGTTCTTTTATTGCTTTTTATTATTCATTTTGCCTCATTTCACACTCAATGGATTGAAAAGGCACCGGAACATCCCGAAGAATTTGTCAATCCACTCATCGGGTCGCTGTCAAAGCCTTCACTTTCCAATGGGAACACCTATCCTGCGGTTGCCGTCCCTCACGGAATGAACCTGTGGACACCCCAGACCGGTAAAAACGGAAACGGCTGGCAATACACCTACGATGCCGACAAGATCCGCGGGATCAAGCAGACGCATCAGCCTTCACCCTGGATGAACGATTACGGAATGTTTTCCATTATGCCCGTAACCGGAAAAATGCGTTTCAATGAAGAGGAAAGAGCAAGCTGGTTCTCTCATAAATCAGAGGTTTCAAAACCTTATTATTACAGTGTTTACCTGGCTGATCATAATGTGACGGCGGAAATTACGCCTACGGAAAGGGCTGCACAGCTAAGGTTAACTTACCCTGATTCTGAAAATTCATGGATTGTGGTGGATGCCTTCGATAAAGGATCGAGCATCAAAATCATTCCTTCTGAGAAGAAAATCGTTGGTTATTCCACAAGATATTCGAGGGGAAAACTTGTCGGTTTCAAAAATTACTTTGTGATCTATGCCAATAAACCATTCGTAAAATATTCAGCCTGGAAGGACAAGGATTTTGTAAAAGATGTGCTTGAAATTACAGGCGACCACTGTGGAGCCATCATTGGTTTTGCCACGAAGAAGGGTGAAAAGGTAAATCTTAAAGTAGCTTCTTCGTTCATCAGTCCCGAACAGGCGGAACTGAATTTGCAGCGGGAACTGGATCAGGATTCGTTCGATGATACCTTCAGAAAAGCCAAGCAGGCCTGGAATGAAAAACTGAGAAAAGTAGAAGTTGCGGGAGGAACCATCGATCAGATGCGTACTTTCTACTCTTGCCTGTACAGGATGCTATGCTTTCCTCATAAGATGTACGAAATCAACAAAGAAGGAGAAATCGTTCATTACAGTCCGTATTCAGGGAAAACGGAAGCCGGCTACCGGTTTGCAGGGACCGGTTTCTGGGATACTTTCAGAGCCCTCTACCCTTTCCTGAACCTGGTCTATCCAAGTATAAACGTTGAAATGCAGAAAGGGTTGATTAACGATTACAAAGAAGGCGGCTGGCTTCCCGAATGGTCGAGTCCCTCCTATTCGGATATCATGATCGGCAACAATTCCGCTTCCGTGGTGGCCGATGCTTATCTGAAAGGCTTACGCGGTTATGATATTGAAACCCTTTACCAGGCTTTGCTTCATGGGGCTAATAACGAAGGTCCGCAGGCAACAGGAAGATTGGGCATTCAGTATTATAAAGAACTCGGCTATGTTCCCTATGATGTAAAAATCAATGAAAATGCAGCACGGACACTGGAATATGCTTATGATGATTTCGCCATTGCCCAACTGGGAAAAGCTTTGGGGAAACCGGAATCTGAATGGAAAGAATATTACCGCCGTTCCCAGAATTTCCAAAAAGTAATGGATCCCGAAACCAAACTGGCGCGCGGAAGAAACCGTGACGGAAGCTTCCAGGCTCCTTTTAATCCTTTTAAGTGGGGCGATGCCTTTACGGAAGGAAATTCTTGGCATTACACCTGGTCGGTATTCCAGGATATTGAAGGCCTGGCCAAGTTGATGGGCGGAAGGAAAGAATTTTCAAAAAAACTGGACCAGGTTTTCGAATTGCCTCCCGTTTTTGATAATTCGTATTACGGATCAACCATTCATGAGATCCAGGAAATGGTGAATGCGGATATGGGACAGTATGCCCACGGAAACCAGCCGGCACAGCATATCATTTACCTGTACAATTATTCCGGTGAACCGTGGAAAACGCAGTATTGGGTGCGGGAAACCATGAACCGCCTCTATCAGCCTACTCCGGACGGTTATTGCGGCGATGAGGACAACGGGCAAACCTCAGCATGGTATATTTTTTCAGCGCTGGGCTTTTATCCTGTTACTCCTGCAACGGATCAGTATGTTCTGGGTGCCCCTCTGTTTAAAAAAGCAACCGTTCATTTGGAAAACGGAAAGCATATAGAGATCAATGCTGCCCGCAATAATGATAGTAACCGGTTTGTACGGTCGATGGAATTCAACGGGAAAAAGTACACCAGAAACTGGTTCAGCCACCAGGAATTAATGAAAGGAGCTCAGCTCAACTTTGAAATGGCTTCCCAGCCGAATAAAGACCGGGGGACGGATGAGAAGGACTTTCCGTATTCCTATTCTAAGGATCAGAAATAACTAGCTTAAACTTGAGGTTGAAAGGCTGGAAGAAGGAAGCTGGATGCCGGAAGTTCCTTGTGTTAATAATACAATCAAAGATCATCATTATCAAATGAAATTATTTTTTACCTAAGCAAAAGGAAGTTTATTTGAATCTTTATTCAGAAACCTGACTTTTTGCTTTCTACTTTGATAACTAATAAATATAAGTGAAATATAACCTATTTATGCTAAATTAAAAAAAGAGAGACCGGCGCGTCTCTCTTCTTTATTTTAATTTCTATTTAAATCCTTCAGGCAAAATATATTGCCCCGTAAGCGGATCAAGGTAGACTTCCTGTTCCGGAACTCTGTTTCTTCTGCTTTGGGCTCCTGCATCTATTGCCACACCAATGACGCCACCGATCAAACCTCCGGCCATGACACCGATCATGGCACCATTGGATGATTCGGGAAAGAGTTCTGCTTTTTTCACCTCGATAAAAAGGCCTTTATCACTTTTTAAAATTTCAGCATAGCCTACAGGAATAATTTTATAGGCGACGCCATTCTGTACAAACGCATAGAAACGCCGGATAGCCGTTTTATCTTCTCCATTTACAGCTTTGGTCACGACTCCTTTATTATTGGTTTCCAACACGAAGCCTGGCTCAGGACGGTGGTTGAAAAAACTCTGATGGTCCTTATAAACTCCATCCTTCAATACATCAGCTTTCAGAATATCGAGTTTATCCGTAAGTACATCATTATACCGCGGAAGATCCTCTTCCGAAACACTTATTTCCCAGGCTTCCTTTTTATATGAATCTTCTAAAAAGTCTGAAATGATCATGGTGAATTTTCTCGCTAAGTTCTGAGCCACAAACGGATTAACCCGGGAGGATACGGTAGTTACCGTATCTTTTCTGTAGAGGAAATGGTATCCGTCTGCTTTTTTTATAAAGGTACTTGCCCTAAAATGAAGCTTCCCGACAGTCGATTTTTCTTTCTGCTCATCTGAAATTTTAAGATTTTCAAGCAGAAGAACCAGATCATTTTTTCCCTGCGTTGCCTTGGATTCTCCCACCCAATCCTGAATATCTTTCACCGCATCATGTGCGAATGCTACAGTCACTTCTTTGCTGTGATCCATAATGGTTCCGATATTTTTGTCAGAACGCTGATCAATCACGGTAAAAGTCCTGATGAAATTCTTATTGTCTTTAGGAGGTCTTGATAAATTGACGAGTTCTGTTTTCTGGGCAGACAAAAAGGCTGATAACAGCAAGAATATTGATAGTTTCTTCATTGTTTAATTTTATGATTGGCAGTCTTCAAACTTACGCAAATGTAAGCAATTGATAAAATGGGAAAGGAATATTTTTGAGCAGCCATGCTGTGAAGGACTCTTCTAATTAAAATTTAATTATTTAGGTTACTTAAAAACTGAAATGATTACTCATATTGAAGATCGTACTCTCCTGTCATCGGATCAATACAGATTTCCTGTTCCAGATATATGCTTTGTGGCTTTGGCTTTTCCATCAGGGCATCTGCAATTCCCCCGACCAGGCCGAACATCATCCCCAGTTTTAGATTGTATTGTGGCGGAAAGAGAGTTTCAGGCTTTGTCCGGAGATAAAATCCGTTTTCCTTTTTGTGCAGTTTCTGGAACCCGCTAAAGGTATTTTTATATGCCTCCCCGTTTTCGACATAAATAAATATTTTATGAGACGGTATTTTTTTCTTTTTACCATTCTCCGTTTTCACTGCCCTGTCTAATGTCCCACCTTCAAATCTTTCGAGGATATAATTTCCTTCTTCAGGCAATTGTTTGAAAAATGAATTATAATCAAGATAAATTCCGTCTTTTAATTGTTCATTGGTAAAGGCCAAGAAATGGTTTACGTAATTTTGATAATCAGATACGTCAGTAGGATTTAGATCATATTTCAATGGTTTTGCCTTAAAGGTTTTTTCAAAATATAAAGAGAGGATATGATGCAAATTTTTCACCATAACATCAGAGACATCTTTATGGCTGAACCTGAAAATAGTGTCTTTTTTATACAGGAAACGGTAGGTGTCCCCATCTTTTACAAAACTTTGTAAGGAAAAGTTCATCGTTCCGATATTTTTCTTTTCTCCTGTTTCTTTAACAGAAAATCTGAGATCATTGATAACAAAAACCAGATCCTGTTTACCGCCTTTCAGATTACTTTTCCGGTACCAGTCAGTAAGATCTTCAGTAATGCCGTTTTGAAAAGATACTTCTTTCATTAGTTTGTCTTCTCCGAAAGGCAGAATTCCGATTGTCTTGTCTTTTCTGTTATCAATAACCTGTAGGGTATTGTAGTCTCCTTCCCCATTATTCGGAATGTTTCCTTTAAGCTTTATAAATTCTTTATCCTGGGCAAAAGAAAAAACGGTAATAAAGAACGCTATAACCGATAAAAAATTTTTCATGATTATATAATTATTTTGTGAAAACATATCCTCCCGTTAAAGAATCGATATACACATCGGTTTCCAATGTAGACTTATACCCTATTCCAATCATAGCTCCATTGTTTGAACTGGATGCCGAATCAATAGCCGCACCGATTAATGCACCAACAAAACCACCGGCTATTCCTCCTACAAATGCACCTCCGGTTTTAACTTCCAGGAAAAGGTTCACTCGCGAAGAATGAATATAAAATCCTTTTTCATTTTTATGCATTTCATCGAAACCGACGGGTGTCAATTTATAAGCTTTTCCTCCTTCCACATAACCGTACATTTCAGAAAGGGAGACCTGCATGCCATTACGTATCAATCTCACTACTTTTCCTTTTTTATTTTTTTCCGTATTGTATTCAGGATTCGGTTCCTGATTGTAGAAGCTTTTAAAGTTCGGATACACCCCGTCTTTCAGTTCAAGATTATTGAATGCTCTGTAATTTTTTGCAAGATAAGCATCATAATTACTGATTTCATTTTCAGGAATATAAGAACTTGTAACATTTAAAAGGTAAGAAGTCCTGATGAAATCTGTAATGATATCCGAAATTCTGGGAACGAGGAACCGTTGCGGATGCGCCGTTATCTTCGGATTAGAGACCATTACATTATCGAAACGGTTGATGAAATAATAACGGCTGTTTCTTTTGAGGAAGCCTGAAATTCTGATTTTCACTTTTGCATAGGGAAAATCTTTATTTTCATCCTGCTCGTCATAGGCTTTCAGATCTTCTAAAATGATGACAATATCATTTGTTCCCACTTTTTTGTTATCGCTGACGAAACGGTTTTCAAGGTGGCTTTTAAGATCACTGTCTTCGAATCTGATTTCTACTTTTTCCTCTTTATCGGTAAGAGTTCCGATGGTTTTGTCGGGTCTTGCATCGATGAAGGTAAGCGAATGGGTTCGGGAATTTTTGTCTTTAAGATTTTGATCCAGCCTGATGAATTCCTGTTTCTGGGCAACCATTAAACCTGAGAATGTAAGCATAAGAATCAAAGCAATATTTTTCATGATCATAATTTGATGCAAAAATAGAAATTAGTTTAACATTAAACGACCCTCACAATAAATTGCAAGGGTCGTCCAACATTAAAAAAATAAACTATTATGGGTTTTGCCTCTGTCTTGGCAAATTGCCGCTGTTGTTTCCGTGAGGTTTCCTTTCATTCACCTTATCTCTCATCATTCCCTCGGATTGAAACAGCTTTAAGACCTTCTGGCAAGGAATGATCTGCTGCATCTTATCAGCATACTTCTTTCTGTTATCCAGCAGCCTCTGCCCTACTTCAAAGCTCTGCTGCAGTTTGGCTTTGGCTTCTTCATCCGACAAGGTCTCAGGATTGAAGTTGGAATTAAACTGGCTTTTGATCTGTTTCTGACTTTCCAGGTATTCGTTGTAGACATCCGTAAAGTCTTCTTTATCACTTGGATCGATATCCAGGTTTTCCATCACCATATTGTTCCTGAACTGGGTAAGAAGCTTTTTTCTTTCATCCGGCGAAAGATTATTTATTACTTCCTTTCTCTGCTTAGGGTCCATCCTCTTCCAGTCATAATCTGTTTTTTGGGCATTTAAGCCAAAACCATAAATCATAAAAAGGGTAAACAATATCTTTTTCATCTTCTTCTTTAATTATATAAATCCAGATATACGTCCTGTGTAGAATTGCTTGCCAATTCTGAGATTTCAGAATTTGAGAAGGAATCCAGATAGTCGTTCATCTGAGCTTCATCCTGTTTCGAAACGGTCTGTCCGGTTTTGGCTGCCGTTTGCTTATCAGTTTTTGCCTGAGGTTTATTCTGTGCTACAGACTTTTTATTTTTTTGGCTTTCGTTATTTTGATGATCATTTTCAACAGAAGTTAAATCCGATTTCAAAGTTTCATAAGCCTTTTCACTTTCCGTTTCCGGCTGTTGGTTTTGTACCGTGTAGGCTACCGCTACATTGGGATCATCCGCATTGCCGTCGTTATTGAAAACAAAAGTCGCTCCAAAAATCAAAGCCAGAGATGCTGCCGCTGCGTAAGCCCAGTTGATCTTGAAAATCGGCGCTTTTTTACGAGGAAATACCTTATTTATGACGTGATCCTGAATATCTTCAAATACGTTTTCAGAAACTGTATAAATATTCTTACGTTCCAGTTTTTCCAGGTCAAAATCATTTACTCCGCTCAATACTTTCGCCTGAATATTATCAAATAAATTATCAGGTGCCGTATAAATATTTTTGCGTTCTAATTTTTCTATATCGAACTCTTTCATTTCAGTTTCTCAAAAATTATCTTCGTAATTTTCCTTTATATACTCTTCTATCTTCTGTTTGGCATAATGATAATTCGTCTTTAGCGTACCTACGGACATATCCACGATTTTGGATATTTCCTCGTACGGCAGATCGTCATAATACCGCATCATAAATACCAGTTTCTGCTTTTCGGGCAGGCTTTGTATGGCTTTCTGAAGCAGGATCTGTATCTCTTCGGCATCACCGCCGGCATTATCTGCCACCAGGTTCTGCATATGGTATTCGGGGTCTTCATCGGTCTTCTGCATTCTTTTAAGCTTATTCACCTGCTGCAACGCTTCATTGGTTGCGATTCTATACAGCCAGGTATAGAGCTGGCTATCGTTTTTAAACTGGTGAAAATTCTGATAAGCTTTAATAAATGTTTCCTGCAAAGTGTCCTGAGCAAGATCTCCGTCCACAATAATTCTTCTTATGTGCCAATACAGTCTGCTTTGATAAGCATCCATCAAAGCACGCACTCCTTTTTCCTGAGTACGTGGATTTTGCATCAACGAAATAATTTCCGCGTCTTTAATCTTCATAAGATGCTTTCATTGTTTGGATTACAAAAATAGCTGAAAGTTAAAATACTTATTCAATTTTTAGTCCAATATACTATTTTTTTACAAAAGCAACATCCGGAATTTTAATAAACGGTATAGCAAGGTTTTGCATTTTCCCTTTTATAATCAATGTTATGTTAAATTCAACACTTTCAGCGACAACTGATTTCCGGAGAAATAAAATATTATCTTTGTTGTATGCAAACTGTAATTATCGGATCCGGAAATGTAGCTTATCATCTGGCAAAGGCATTGGTGGAAAATAAAATTCCGCCGGCCCAGATTTTCGGCAGGAATGAAAAAGAGCTGAAAGCAATTTCACAAGAACTAAATATTCCTTATTCAACTAAAAACTTAGTCGATTCGGATATTTATCTTATCTGTGTAAGTGATCATGCCGTAGAAGATGTTTCTGAACTCATTGCTAAAAAAGACAGCGTGGTAGCTCATACTTCGGGTTCGCTTCCTATTGATATTTTAAAAGGAGATTACAGAAAAGCTGTTTTCTATCCGTTGCAGACTTTTTCCAAATTAAAGAAGATTGAATATTCAAAAATTCCTTTTTTTATTGAAGCTGAAAATGAAGAAGACCGAAAGGTTTTGTTTGAGCTTGCTTCAGCAATTTCAGAAAATGTCATGGAAAGCACCTATGAAAAGAGAAAATATATCCACCTGACGGCAGTTTTTGCCTGTAATTTTGTAAACCATTTATTTTCTAGGGCAAAAGAAATTTCAGATTCCCAGGAAATTCCGTTTGATTATTTCCTGCCGTTAATTGATGAGACGGTCCGGAAAATTCATGAAATCGAACCTAAGTCTGCACAAACCGGGCCTGCCGTAAGAAACGACAGGAGAATCCTTGAACTGCATGAGAAGCTTCTGAAAGACGAAAGCCTGGCAATTTATAAAACAATGAATCATTCAATTCAGAAAATGTATGAGCTATAAAGAGAAATTAAAAGATATCAAAGCATTCGTATTCGATGTGGACGGCGTATTTACGGACGGCAGTGTGTACCTGATGCCCGGCGGAAATATGAGCAGGGTAATGAATGTCCTGGACGGCTATGCAGTGGTGAAAGCTTTAAAAAACAATTATCTGATCGGGGTGATTACGGGCGGCAATGATGAGATGGTAAAACACCGGATCAATTATCTCGGTATTGAAGATTATTATCCGAAATCACATGATAAGCTAGCCGATTTTGAAGATTTTAAATTAAAATATCATCTTACCAATGAAGAGATTTTAACGATGGGTGATGATATCCCGGATCTTCACATCCTGAGGGCATCGGCTATTTCAGCCTGTCCTGAAAATGCAGTTCCAGAGATCAAAGCGGTTTCCGATTATATTTCTCCCATCAAAGGCGGAAGTGGTGCCGTACGCGATGTCATCGAACAGGTGATGAAAGTGCAGGGGAAATGGCACGATGATAATACCCAATCTATTTAATATATTGAAGATGAGATTATTATTAGCCTCCCAGTCGCCCAGGCGAAAAGAATTATTGGCAAGCTTAGGTTTCGAATTTGAAGTGGTAAAAATCGACTGTGAGGAAATTGTCCCGGAACACATTGGTGTGGGGGAGTCCGCCGCTTATCTCTCTGAGCTGAAAGCATCGGCATTCCGCAAACTGGAAGGAGAGGAGGTATTACTTACCGCCGATACGGTTGTAGCAATTGATAACCAATTTCTCGGCAAACCGAAAGATGAGGAAGAGGCCAGACAGATGCTGAACCTTCTTTCAGGAAAGACCCACCAGGTGTATACAGGAATTACCATTAAAACGTTAGAAAAAACGTTTACGGAAACGGATGTTGCAGAAGTTGAATTTGATGAGCTTACGGAAGAAGAGATAGAGTATTACATCCGGAAATACCATCCTTTCGACAAAGCGGGAAGTTACGGGATCCAGGAGTGGCTCGGAATGGCAAAGATCAGGAGAATCAACGGCAGCTTTTATACCATTATGGGACTTCCTACCCATTTGGTTTACAAAATTTTGAAGGAAATATAACGGGTTTCCCCATAAAATTTTATTATTTTTACAAAATCATCAAAATGCTTATAATAAAAAGCAGATTAGAGAGTTATATTGAATAATGAAAAAGAATATTTTATTCCTTTTGGTATTGTGTATCGTTGTTTCCTGTGGCACGAAGGTGAAAAAACCGGAGCAGCGGTCTAAGTTCATGAAAGGATTTACTACCTACTACAACACTTTATTTAATGCAAAAGATGCCTTAGATACAGAGTTTGAAACACGGGACAAAGCCCATAAAGATAATTTTTATGCGCCTTATATTCCTATTCTTACCTACGAAGACCAGCCTTTGGGAAGCGATCTGGGACAGTCTACAGCCTTTGCGGAAAATTCGATGAAGATGGGTGAACTGAACCGCCCCGACCAAAATAACAGCCAGAGAGGCGGGCTTCCGGGAATGCCATCCGGAATGCCGGGTAACCCAATGTCGGGAGGACCGGGAATGCCATCAGGAGATCCGGGCCAGCCAGACCAGAAAGGCGCTTCAATTCTGGAAATTGCAGAAGCAAAAGCACTGAAAGCAATCAACAAATATTCGGTAATTAAAAACGGAGAAGAAAAGAACAAACAGATTTTTGATGCTTACATGATTCTCGCACAGGCAAGAATCTACAGAGGAAAATCGTTGGAAGCCCTGGATGCGTTGAATTATGTATTTACCCACATGAAAGATGATAAAAGGCTTCCTCTGGCAAGAATTTACCAGGGTCTGGCTTATGATCAGATCAAGAATTACCACAAAGCCCATGAGACTTTTGCTAAATTAAAGAGTGAAAAAATTGCCAAGCAATATGAAAAATTATTAAGCATTTACTATTCCGAATCTTTACTGGATGCCGGAAAAAAAGAAGATGCGGTGCGCGAGCTTGATAATGCATTTGAGCTTAACGATAACAGAAAACTGAAAAGCAGAATTGCCTATCTGCGAGGACAGGTACTTGAAAGCCTTAACCAGAATGACAAAGCCAGGGAAAGCTTTATGGCAGCCTATAAATATGCCAATGATTTTGAGTTTGAGGTAAAATCGCAAATCGAAATTGCCAAAACATTCAACGGAAACGGAGATTACAGCGGTGCCAGAAAATACCTTGAAGACATTAGCAAGAAAGGGACTTACGGATCCCGGAAAAACGAATTTTATTATGCTTTGGGCTTAATGGCAAACAAAGCCGGAAAAAAGGATGAAGCGCAGGAATATTTCAGAAAATCCCTGAAGGAAAAGGTTTCCGATGGCCAGGTGCGCGGTCTTACGTACTATGAAATAGGGAAGGGTTACCTCGATAAAAACGATTATATCGGTGCCGGAGCTTATTATGATTCCGCTTTGGCGGTAATGACCTACGAGCCTTCGAAAGTACTTCTGGCAGACCAGTCGGTTTACATCAAAAAGATTTCAAAAAATTATTATCTGATCAAGAAAAACGACAGTATTCTGAACCTGGCGAAGATGACCCCGGAGCAGAAAACTGATTTTTTCTCGAAATATATTGCTAAAATCAAGGCCAAAGAAGAGAAGGAAGAACTGGAAAGGAGACGGGCTGAAAGAAGCAAAGGTTTTGACACCGGTGATTACAGTGCCACCTCAATTTTTGCCAACAGCTCCAATTCTTTTGAGGATTTCGGAGTGGCGACAAAAGGGTTTTATTTCAGCAATACCGGTACGGTTTCTAAAGGAGCCCAAACCTTCAAACAGACCTGGGGCGATCGTGCCCTGATCGATAACTGGCGTTTTTCCAAAAAAATGACCACGCTTGATGATATGAAAAGCGATGCACTTGGTACAACGGCTGCACCGAACCCGAGACGTTTCGAACCCGCGTTTTATATCGAACAGATTCCTACCGACATGGCGAAGCTTGACCAGCTGAAAAAAGACCGGGATACCGCTTCTCTGGGTCTTGGGGTGATGTATCAGAATTATTTTACCAATACCCCTTTAGCAACAAAAACCCTGTACGACCTGGTAGACGTAAAACCTGAAGAAAAAGTAATGCTGCAGGCACTGTACGAGATTTTTGCCATGAATTATGAAAAGAATCCTCAGGCTGCCGACCGAGCCAAGCAGATCTTATTGAAAGATTATCCCTATACTTCGTATGCAGAGTTTGCGAGAAACCCGAAAAGTAATTCTTTCGTGAAATCTTCCGGAGATGTGGAAAGCCAGTATAAGCAGGCTTTTGCCTTGTATGAATCTGAAAAGTTCGGGGAAAGCAAGGATATTATCGATAAAACCATCCAACAGTACCCCAAGGATGCCCTCGTTCCTAAATTATACTTACTGAATGCCTTCAATTCAGGAAAGACAAGTGGGAAAGAAGTGATGATTCTTCAACTGGAGCAGATTGCCCTCAACTACGGTAAAACCCCGGAAGGAGAAAAAGCCAAAGAAATGCTCAATTACCTTAAAAGCGACCTGACCTTCCAGGCGACAGATAATAAGGGAAATGCGGTATCTCAAAACGCCGTTAATACCAATGCTCCTGAACAGCAGCTGCAGTTCAACGGAAAAGGTTCAAAAGGAATACCTCCGAAGCCGATGCAAGACCAGATGATGAACAACTCCACACCGATGCAGCCTGTAAACGGAAACAGCAACCGGAGAAGGTCAAACAATAATAACAATCAGCAGTTGCAGCCAACGAGTCAGATGCCTGCAAAACCACAATAAAAATAAAAGCGAAGATTATTCTTCGCTTTTATTTTTTTTCTTTACACCGTGGAAATCTTTGAGATAAAAGGGCTCAAAATAGGCCACATCCTCGAATTCTTTCCTTTGTATCTTTTCCAGTGTTCTCTTTACCAGATACTGAGCGGAAGGGTAGACCTCATCATTAAAGTCGGCATCCGGCAGCTGCAATATTTCTCTTGCTTTCATTGCGCCGTCTCCCACAAAAAGTATTTTTTTGTCTTTGTATTCTTCAAAAGAAGTTTCATCTAAAATTTTTGCTTCGGTTTCCGAAATCTCGTCTCCGTTTCTGCCGTCATATACTGCCGTATAGACCTCCATTCTCCTTGCATCGATCAAAGGGATAATATAATCGTAGTTCTGGCCTAAAAAGGGCTCCAGCATGCTTTCCATAGAATTAACGGCAATTAGCGGAACGTTTAGCCCGTAACAGAACCCTTTGGCTGATGATGCCCCGATTCGAAGACCCGTGTAAGAACCCGGCCCTTTCCCGAGAGAAACGGCTTCAATATCTTTCATTGAAATGCCGGCCCCTTCCAAGGCCCATTCTACAAAAATATGAAGGCTCTCCGATTGTTTGTAGTTTTCAGAAACCTCCTCTGTTACACACAGCATCTTTTCATCATCTGAAATGGCTACCGAGCAGTTTTTCGAAGAAGTTTCAAGATATAAGATTTTCATTTTTTTACAGGTAATGATTTAACAGTTCAGCAATTGTATCATCAACGGATTGCTTGGTCACTGCAAAGGTAAAGCATTATTTTGAGACTATTTTCTGTAAATGGTTCTTGGTTCTGCCTGCGCGGCAGGGTAGATCGTCATATCTGAAATACAGACATGCTTTGGGGCATTGATGCAGTACGCAATGGAATCTGCAATATCTTCAGCTTTTAAAGGTTCATATCCTGCGTAGACGGTTGCTGCTCTTTCACTGTCTCCTTTAAACCTTACCATGGAAAAATCTGTTTCCACTGCGCCCGGCTGAATGTTGGTTACTTTAATTCCGAATTCCGTCAGTTCGATTCTCATTCCCTCGGAAATTACGTCCACCGCTTTTTTGGTTGCACAATATACCACACCATTGGCATAGGTCTGCCTGGCTGCTACTGAACTAATATTTACGATATGTCCGGAATTTCTCTCTTTCATTCCCGGGATAACCATTTTCGAAACATAAAGCAAGCCTTTTACATTTCCGTCGATCATCGAATCCCAATCTTCTGTCTTTCCGGCAGAAAGAGGATCCAGCCCATGTGCATTTCCTGCATTATTAATCAGCACATCAATCTGCTTCCAGTTTTCCGGCAGAGAACCGATGGCTGCTTCGACTTCTCCCAGATTCCTGACATCAAACTTTAAACTAAATATTTCGGTTAATTTTGATAATTCTGACTGTACCGATTCCAGTACTTCCGTTCTTCTTCCGCAGATGATAATCCGGTGTCCCTGTTTTGCCAGCAGCTCAGCGGTTGATTTTCCTATTCCGGAAGTTGCTCCGGTTATTAATATTGTTTTCATTTATTTATTCGATTATATTCTTCTTTGTAATTTTTTTCATGACAGCGGTGTAGATCCAGAATTCAACCCAAGGGATAATCATCAGGATGATCCATATGATCACGAGACCTTCCGCAATTGTTTTAAACTGCGTCTTCAAAACCATGAGGAACAGGTTCTGTATTTTTTCAACAATGGAGTTTTCAATATCCTCCGAGTTAAGCACTAGCAGCTTTTTCATGATTGTATCAAATTCATGATAGGAGAGGTCTCCGGTCATTTTCGTATTCGGGACGGCATAGAGAATGCCATATAAAACCATTGAATTGATCTGATCTCCATACTGTGCGGCGAGCCAAGAAGCGATCCTGTTTTTCGGCTGATCCAACAGCTTATATTTTGTGTTATATGCCTGGACAATATCTTCTATTCTGATTTTCACATTTTTATTATTCCGGTTTACTTCGGAAACTACCGATCTTACTCCTTCAATAAATTCAATTCTTTCACGAGGATCCGTAAAAACAGAACCCATACTTGAGTGGTATACCTGTGAGGATATCGCGTAGCTGTCTTTTTTCAATGCTTCGTAAGAACCCCAGAAGAGACCTACCTTTAATGAAAAAATGATGTTAATCATAAAAATGGCCGGAATATAAAGCTTTACCAGCCAGTTGTAGTATTTCTGCTTACGGGAAAATGCTTTATATTTTCTCATGAACAGCGTTAAAAGCACACTTATGAGCAGACCCGTAACCAAACAGCCTGAGCAATAAGTAATGATGGTAAGCGGATAATTTTTAATGATGTAAAGGATGGCGGTATAAATGCTGTCCCAATCTAAATTTTTCATACTCAGTACTCAGTTGGCATCAAATGCTTCAAAAGCATCGGTTATATGGTTGATGATCATATTTTTTTCTTTATCTGGAAGAACAGAAATGATGTCGAACCTTACTTCCTGATCTCTGTTGAATTCTTCCATGAAATGATTGGCAGCAGTAACCAGCAGCTTTATTTTGGTTTTGGTCACTGCTTCCTGAGGCAGCATAAAAGCATCGGTGGAACGGGCTTTTACTTCAATAATAACAGTTAAATTGTCTTTTTCGGCAATAATATCGATTTCTGCTTTCTGATACCGGAAATTCCGTACCAGAATGGTATACCCGTTTTTCTGTAAATGGGTAACTGCTAAGTCTTCTGCTGTTTTACCTAAATCGTTGTGATCTGCCATTATATCATTTAAAATTTAATACTTTAAATTATGACTAATCCTCTTGTTGAATTAATTTTTCATAGCTTTCCGACAGCCATTCTGTAATTTCTTTATGAAATTTTTTAAACAATAATTCCTGTGCAGTTTTCAAAAATTCGGCATTAAAAATATAAGGGCTTACATTAATCCAATATTTTTTTCCTCTTAAATAGAAGTCATAACTTTCCTGCCTTACATCCGAAGGAGTATACTGTTTCTTTTGCTCTTCTGATAATGCGGGGTAAAATGTTTTAAGTTCAAATTCCGGATATGAAATCAATTCTTCTAAAATATTCTTAAGTTTTAAGGGCAAATTTCCTTTCAGAAGATTTTCCCGTCTCATTGACCTTCCGTATTCTTCGGTGAATTTAACATTTGTGTCGGGCTTTTTATACCAGAAAATTGTTGTTTCGAAATTAAAAATATTACTTATTTTAAGATTAATTCTTTTAATTTCATCACTCAAACCGGGACTGAAATGATACTCGACAATTAAATTTTCCATATTAAAACTCAATCTTAACCTTGTCTTTAACCTTCATATTTATATTCCCGCCAATAATCAATGGCCGGTTGTCTTTAATATGCCCATTCGGAAAACCGAAAACCGCCGGGAAATCATATGTTGAAATCCGTTCCGAAATCAGCTGGTACGCAAAATCATCAAAGCTTTCCTCGTATTGCTTATTTTCTTTTTCATCACCCATATTCGTCATTCCCCCGATAATCAAACCTGAGATTTTTGTAAAGACACCAGCCAATTCCAGGCTCATGATCATCCGGTCGAGTGCATAGAAGTTTTCGCCTATATCTTCAATAAAGAGAATCTTATCTTTGAAATCAAAAGAATATTTGGTGCCCAGCAACGCGTAGATAAGAGCTAGATTTCCCCCAACCAATTCTCCCTTGACAGAGCCCGATTTATTATTTTGATGTGGTTTTAGATTGTATTCCGGCAGGCTGCCGTTTAGAATATCAAAAATAAGGTCATAACTTTCCTCTGTTACTCCGAAGCTTGACGTTTTGACGGTTTGTCCGTGAATCGATGCGAAATCTTTCTTCAGCAGATAACTCTGGATGACGGTATTATCGGAATATCCGATATACCATTTGGGATTTTTAATAAAACCCTTAAGATTTAGGCCATTAAGCAAATGCTGACACCCATATCCACCTCTGGAAGCCCAGACAGCGGAAATTTCACTGTCATTCAGTGCCCAGTTCATATCTTTCAATCTTTCCTGTTCAGTGCCCGCATAATTATAGCCATTCGAAAATTTCGTATAAAGATTTTCTCCTAGAACCGGTTCATAGCCTCTGTTCCGGATCATTTCGATCCCTTTTTCGAGTTGAGAAGGATCTACGGATCCTGCCGGCGAAATTATCGCTATTTTATCCCCTTTTTCAAGGCTTTCAGGAAAGATAATATCTGTCATTTGGTGCGTTGGTATTTGATTTCGGTTTTTTCCGCTTCTTCCAGTCTTTTATCAAACTGATTGAATTTTTTAAAACTCTGCAAAAAGATAAAAAAGCTGAATATGATCAGGATTCCTCCCACGATTCTCCTGATTCTATTGGCCAGGCTTTGGGTCAGTTTATCGTGGAACTGCTTGGCCAGAAATATTTTAGCGAGATCTATAAAAAGGTATGTCCCGATAACAATGCCGATGTATAAAATAAAATTGCCGGTATCCGGATACTGATTTCTTACGGAAATCACCGTTACCAGCCAGAAAAGAATGACGCCGACATTGAGGAGATTAAAGAAAAAACCATTAATAAAAGTCTTGAAGTAATTCTGGTTCATAAATTTTTCCTCGCCGGGAATATGCATCTTGGTTTTCGTGACCATCATCACAATCCCGTAAACGAGGATCAGGATGGCCGTAATCCGGTAAAAACCGGGATGCTTATCGATCAGCGTTACAATATCCGCACTGGCATAGTAGGCTGCCAGAATGCAGAGCAGGTCTGCAGAAATGACACCCAGATCCAATGCCAAAGCATGCCTCGGGCCTCTGGAAAAGCTGGTTTCTATCAGAAGGAAAAAGATTGGCCCTATAAAAACCAGACTCAGCATGAATCCCAATACGATGGCAGATAATATAAGTTCGAACATTCAGTGGTGTTTTTCGATGAAAAAATTCATGTATTTATACAAATTTAAACTTTATGTTTTAAAAAGCAAACAGGAAATTGAATTTGGTTCGCTGGTAACGAAACTTATATCCGCTGAAATCACAGAACTCACAGAATCAAATTGTTTATCTTAAAAAGTATCTGTATTAAAACAAAAAAAACCGCAATTGCTTGCAGTTTTCTATATTATAAATCTTTTTGATTTAATCAACAATCTTGAAATCCAGCTGTTTGGCGATCAGATTGGCTTTCACCACTTTAATCTGAACATTGTCTCCGAGCTGATACCTTTTACCATGTCTCGATCCATACACCGCATGGGTTTTTGCATCGTAGGTATAGGAATCATCCATCAAATCCCGTAATTTGATCAGTCCTTCGGCACCGTTCTCAGGGATCTCTACCCAGAAACCGAATTCTGCAACTCCGGAAATCACCCCGTTGAACGTCTCTCCCAGATGTTTTTCCATGAATTTCACCTGCATGTATTTAATGGAATCCCTTTCCGCATCGGCAGCCAGTCTTTCCATGGAACTGCAGTGCTTTGCTTTTTCCTCCAGTTCGGCTTTATTCGGGGACTTTCCGCCATCCAGATAATGCTGAAGCAACCGGTGGGCAATCAGATCGGGATAACGGCGGATCGGAGAGGTAAAGTGGCTGTAATAGTCGAAACCAAGACCGTAGTGGCCAATCGGTTCGGTAGAATAGACCGCTTTGCTCATACTTCTCATGGCGAGCGTTTCAATCATATTTTCTTCGCCTTTGCCTTTCACGTCATGCAGTAATTTATTTAAAGATTCCGCTACTTTTTTGGTATTGGCAAGATCCATTTTATATCCGAAAGTGGAAACAAAATCTCTTAAAGATTCCAGTTTTGCCGGATCCGGATCATCGTGAATCCTGTAAATAAAAGTGTTTTGGGAAATTTCGCCTCTTTTGTTCAGCGAAACGAATTCAGATACTTTTTTATTGGCCAGCAACATAAATTCTTCGATCAGGTGATTGGAATCTTTGCTGATCTTAAAGTATACCCCAATCGGTTCGTTGTTTTCATCAAGATTGAAACGCACTTCGCTTCGGTCAAACGTAATCGCTCCATCTTTAATCCTTTTCTGACGCATGATTTTCGCCAATCCGTCAAGAACAAGAATTTCTTCCTTGAAATCACCGTCTTTCCCTTCAATTCTTTCCTGAGCTTCTTCATAGGTGAATCTCCGGTCGGAATGGATTACCGTTCTTCCAAACCACTGTTTTTTAATTTCCGCTTTATCATTAAGCTCAAAAACAGCAGAAAAGGTAAATTTATCTTCATGTGGACGAAGTGAGCACACATCATTACTCAATACCTCCGGAAGCATCGGCACTACACGATCTACCAGATAGACAGAGGTAGCACGCTGATACGCTTCATCATCAAGCATGGTTCCCGGAACTACGTAATGGGAAACGTCTGCGATGTGAACGCCGACTTCCCAGTTCCCATTCTCCAGTTTTCTGATGGATAAAGCGTCATCAAAGTCTTTTGCATCTTTCGGGTCGATGGTAAAGGTCGTAATTCCCCGCATATCCCAACGTTTGGCCACTTCATCCTCATTGATGCTTCTGTCGATCTTATCGGCATCCCTTTCCACTTCTTCAGGGAATTCATAAGGCAATCCGTATTCTGCAAGAATCGAGTGGATCTCTGTTTCATGTTCTCCCGGAGCACCTAAAACCTGTATGATTTCTCCTTCAGGATTTTTATCACCCGGTCGCCATTCCGTCATCTTTACGATTACCTTATCACCGTCCTGGGCCCCTCCGAATTTACCTTTCGGAATAAAAATATCGGTATTGATGGTCTTTTTATCGCAAACCACAAATCCGAAATCTTTATGAGGAACCATCTGCAAGGTCCCGACAAATTCCGTCCTGGTTCTTTCCAGGACTTCCAGTACCGAACCTTCCAGCTTCTTTCCTTTATAGGTATAAGTGACAATTAAAACCTTGTCACCCTGTAATGCGTCTTTCACGTTTTTGGAATGGATAAAGATATCATCTTCCAATCCTTCTACGTTCACATAAGCATTTCCGGACTGGTTGAAATCGATGATTCCCGATAACGTCCCTTTAATATTAAGGTTGATGATATACTTTCCTTTTTCGCTTTCCTTGATTCTTCCGTCAGCCTGCAGCCTGTGCAGAGACTGAATTACCAATTCGCGCTGTCTAGGGTTCTTATAATCGATTCCGTCTGCAATCTGTTTGTAGTTGTAGACTTTCGTGGAATTCTCATTCATAAATCTAAGGATCAGCTTGCCGATCTCTCTTAATTTATGGTCGTTTTTCTGACTTATATATTTTCTTTTTTTTGCCATTTATTATAATTTTTATTCGGTCATCTGTAAATGACCATTTTCTTCTTCTGATGAAATCACTCTCTATTAATTTATAAAAAAACATTTCTACAAAGGAATCGGAGAGTAGAAGCTGTTTCTTATTCATCTATAGAATTGCGACATCAATTTTCCTTCCAATTCTGCTATAACGGAAGTTTTAGGTTTGTATAAATGTAATACAAATATGGAGAAGAATGATAAAACCTGGGATGGAAATATAATTTTATTATATCTTCAGGTCTGAATGGAAATAACAGGCGGTAAACCTGTCGGACGTTGCAAATATACAAAATAAAAAATAAAATAAGGCTTGCAATATGATTTACAAGCCTTTATCTATTTAGCAAAATGCAATTTTATCAACTCTTTTCTGGTGTCTGCCTCCTTCAAAGTCTGTAGAAAGGAATTTATCGGCAATTTCCATGGCCAGTTCCTTTGAAATAAACCTTGCAGGAATGGAAATCATATTCGCGTCGTTATGCTGTCTCGCCAGTACCGCAATTTCCGGCAGCCAGCAAAGCGCGCATCGGATCTTCTGATGTTTGTTGGCCGTGATCTGTACACCGTTTCCGCTTCCGCAGATTAAAATTCCCAGCTCATTCTCTCCGTTCTCAACGGATGTTGCCGCAGGATGAACAAAGTCCGGATAATCCACACTGTCTGTGGAAAACGTTCCAAAATCCTGAATTTCAAATCTTTCTGAAAGATAGTTCTTCACAATCTCTTTATATTCATAGCCTGCATGGTCTGCAGCGATTGCTATTTTCCGTTTCATAATTTTTGTATTAAGCCTTTTTTTAGATTTATTCACACAAATTTAAGTATAATGTGGATAAGTCTTAAATTTTTTGGGAATTAATTGTGAAATAGGTTGTGAGTAAATGTTGAAAAAAGAAGCAAAATAAATCTTTCGTAACATTGGAAAATTTTGTAATGAAGATTGGCATCATAAAATCCAAGATATTTTTTCACAAAGTTTTCTGGAGAAACTCCCGTGGTTTTCCATAGTTACTTTATTCATATTTCATTTTGGGGAAAATTACTCACAATTATGGATAACTATTTTAAATTACCTATTTACAATACTTTACAATGTAGATAAATTGTGAATTACGTTACGATTTAATATGAAAAAGTATTTCATTGAAATTTATCCCCGAAACTAACAATACTCAACAACAGTACCCATTTATTTTTTTTAAGAGAAAAGAAAATATGTTGATTGATGAATGTTGAGGCTGCGGGAAACTTTTTGAAAACTTTTGAGAGGCGGTCTCGTTCTGAAAATTTTAAAATCTTACATTTGTGAAACGAAAATCGAAAGAAGCGATGAATCGGCCTGGCCGGAAATTTTTAGCAAGTTTTCCCGGGAACCGGTCCGTTTGTCCGAAAAATATAAAATGTACATATGAAAACAATCAATGATTTCAATTTCAACGGCAAGAAGGCTCTTGTAAGAGTTGATTTTAATGTTCCGCAGGACGACCAGCTGAAGGTTACAGACAATACAAGAATTGTAGCCGTAAAGCCTACCGTGGAAAAAATTCTGAAAGACGGCGGATCCGTAATTTTAATGGCTCACCTGGGAAGACCGAAAGGAGAAGCAAAGGATGAGTTTTCGCTTAAGCATATTGTTGATGAAGTTTCCAGTGTATTGGGAAAAGAAGTTAAGTTTGTAGAGGAATCTGTAGGAGAAAATGCTCAACAGGCAGCTGCTGACCTTCAGCCCGGAGAAGTTCTTTTGCTGGAAAACCTACGTTTTCACAATGAGGAAGAAAAAGGGGATGAAGCATTTGCCGAAAAATTATCGAAGCTGGCTGATGCTTATGTAAACGACGCATTCGGTACTGCACACCGGGCCCATGCTTCCACCGCGGTTATTGCTAAATTCTTTCCTTCAACTAAATTCTTCGGTTTATTAATGGCTAAAGAGCTTCAGGCAATCGATAAAGTACTGAAGAGCGGTGAAAAGCCTGTAACGGCTATTTTAGGAGGTTCAAAGGTTTCAACTAAAATTACCATTATAGAAAATATACTTCCGGCAGTTGATAATCTGATCATCGGAGGCGGAATGGCATTTACTTTCATCAAAGCATTGGGAGGAAAGATCGGAACTTCATTGGTGGAAGAAGATAAACTTCCTCTGGCTCTTGAAATTTTAGGAAAAGCGAAAGAGCACAATGTAAAAGTATATCTTCCTTTAGATACTATCGTCGCCGAGAGTTTCAGTAACGATGCAGAAAGAAAGGAAGCGGATATTTATGCTATTCCTGAAGGATGGATGGGGATGGATGCCGGTCCGAAATCAAGAGATCAGTTCAATGATGTATTGTTGAACTCGAGAACGATTCTTTGGAATGGTCCGATCGGTGTTTTCGAAATGTCCAACTTTTCTGCGGGAACGGTTGCTTTAGGAGACAGCATTGCCGAAGCTACCAAGCAGGGAGCTTTTTCTTTAGTAGGAGGGGGAGACAGTGTGGCTTTCGTTAAGCAGTTCGGATATGATGATAAAGTAAGTTATGTTTCTACCGGAGGCGGAGCGATGCTTGAAAGTCTGGAAGGATTGGAACTTCCTGGAGTTGCTGCAATCAACCAATAAAAAAATATTTTTATAAATAATAGTCCGTTGAAATTTCAGCGGACTTTTTATTTGAGCTTACATTAAGTTTCTGATTTTTTGAATTTGAAAATAGTGTAGGGTTTGTTTTTTCAAATTTCATTTATTGCAACCTTGATTCGTTTGTAAATTGAAAGATGGCAAGATTGATTTATGTATAAAGTCTTGGCATATCCAATTCTTCTTTATAAAAATTTTTATTTCTTATTTGTTTTTGGTTAATTTTTAATTCTCTGTCACAGTTTCCATTTTCTTTTTCCATTTTTTAAAATTTGTTTAGGGGGGTGTGGCTGGATTATTATAAGAATTCATGATTGCTTTATATTTCGTCAATTTTAACAACCTTTATTTTTATATCCATTTTTTATCTGCTTTTTGATACTTACTAACTTGTTACTAACAATTTTGAGAAACACAGAATGAAATTTTTAACGATCACAAAGTTTTACGAAAAATTTCAAAATCTATAAGTGGAGTAGGGGAGGAGATAAAAATAAAAATCCAGGATTTTTCCCGGATTTAAGTTTTTTGAGGCTCAAATAGTGAAAATTTGACCTTCAGAAATGCCTCAAAAATCGATTTTCTATTTTTTTTCGATAATGTATATCAAACTTGAAAATTCGTTGGAAAAAAGCGCTTTTATGTTAGAAATCGTTCCATAGATTACCGCTTTTACCCAAAAAAGAGATGATTTTTTATATTTTTCGCTTAGCATGGAGATGTAATAGGAATCCAGAACCAACGGTTTGATTTTTCTCAGTTTCCAGTTTGGCTTTTTGGCAATCAGGTTTTCCATACCGTTTTTAGAAAAATGAAAAATATGCCTTGGTACATCGTAAGCAGCCCAATACTCCTTATAATGTTTCGCATCGTAAGAAGTAGGATTGGGAACGGCAATTATCAGCAGTCCTTTTTCCTTTAATTTACTGCTGAAGATTTCCAGCATTTCATCCTGATTTTCGATATGCTCAAAAACATGCCATAAGGTGATCGCATCAAGGGTTCCATTTTCGACCGTTTGAATATTGTCTAAAATCCTGGCTTTTGAAATTTTTTGTTGTGCTGCATTTCGGGCATCGGCATCCGGTTCAAATCCGAATGTTTCAAAATCATTCTCGATATATTTTACAAATTCTCCTGCACCGCACCCGTAATCCAATACTTTAGATCCTTTTTTAATCCGATCCAGCAGAATGGTCTTCTTGTACTGTAGATTAAATGACTGTAAAAATTTATAAAGCTTTTCCTTTAAGCTTCCTGAATCCTGATGGTGGGAAATATAATCTTCACTTTCATAGTATCTGGAAATATCCGATGGAATAGGGGAGGTCCTGAAAACACCTCTTGTATCCGTTTCTTTGATTTCAAATATTTCCTGAGAAAGAAAATGATCTTTTATTTTCATTTGATTTTCTTTTCTTTTATATTAAAAAATTAAGATATCCAGAGCTTATCAGAAGCTCATAAATACCTTAATTTTCGTTTTAAATTTCTAAATGTTTCACGTGAAACATTTTTATTTTAACGTCCTAAATAGACCAGTAAAACATTAATATCTGCCGGCGACGCTCCGCTAATTCTTCCAGCCTGTGCGATGGTCTTTGGTCTTACTTTAGACATTTTCTGTTTCGCTTCTGCAGAAAGGCTGGAGATCTTGGAATAATCAAAATCTTCCGGAATTTTAATATTTTCCAAACGGTTTAGCTTCGCTACATTTTCTTTTTCCTTTTCAATATAGCCTCTGTATTTAATATTTACTTCAGCCTGTTCCCTCACTTCTTCATCATAAGCAGAAGAAACCTCATTAATAAAATCGATTCCATCCAGCTTTTCCAATGTCATATTTGGTCTTGTAAGAATCTGTGCAGCACGGTAAGCTTGATCTACGGGGCTGCTTTCAATGGTTTCCAGGATTGGGTTAATTATTCCCGGCTTTAAAGAAGTTTCCCGTAAAAAGATCTCAAGTTCTTCACTTTTAGCTACTTTCTCGTGTACTCTTTTCAGCCTGTCTTCTTTTGCTAATCCCAGATCATATGCTTTCTGCGTTAATCTGATATCAGCATTGTCCTGTCTCAGAAGAAGCCTGTATTCTGCTCTGGAAGTAAACATCCGGTATGGTTCTTCCGTACCTTTTGTAATCAGGTCATCAATTAAGACACCGATATATGCTTCGTCTCGATTCAGAATAAATTCTTCTTTTTCCTTTACTTTGTTATGGGCATTGATTCCCGCAATCAGACCTTGTCCGGCTGCTTCCTCATATCCTGTAGTCCCGTTGATCTGACCTGCAAAATACAAATTGTCGATCAGTTTTGTTTCCAAGGTATGCTTTAATTGGGTAGGAGGGAAGTAGTCATATTCAATCGCATAGCCCGGACGGAAAACCTTTACATTTTCAAATCCCGGAATATGTTTCATGGCTTTGATCTGGACATCTTCCGGCAAAGAAGAGCTGAATCCGTTTACATAGATTTCAACGGTTTTCCACCCTTCCGGTTCTACGAAAAGCTGGTGTCTGTTTCTTTCTGCGAAACGGTTGATTTTATCTTCAATACTCGGGCAATATCTAGGTCCTAAACTTTGAATGGTCCCGTTGAACATTGGGCTCCTGTCGAAACCTTCCCGCAAAATATCGTGCACCGTTTCATTAGTGTAGACGATATGGCAGCTTAATTGTTTGGTTAATTTAGGAGTATCCAGATAACTGAACTTCTGGGGATTTTCATCACCTTTCTGTTCTTCCATTTTAGAATAGTCCAGGCTTCTTCCATCTACTCTCGGTGGAGTACCGGTCTTCATTCTTCCGGCCTCAAAACCCAGAGAAACCAATTGTTCGGTAATTCCGAAAGCTCTCGGTTCACCCATTCGTCCACCGCCTAATTGTTTATCACCAACGTGGATCAGACCATTCAGGAAAGTTCCATTGGTAAGAACTACGGAACGTCCTTTGATCTCAATTCCTAACGAAGTAACAACGCCTGTTACTTTATTATTTTCAACGATCAGCTGTTTTACCATGTCCTGAAAGAAATCAAGATTCGGTGTATTTTCCAATGCCAGCCGCCATTCTTCAGCAAAGAACATTCTGTCATTTTGCGTTCTTGGCGACCACATGGCCGGTCCTTTGGAAAGGTTCAGCATTTTAAACTGGATGGCAGATTTATCTGCTACAATTCCTGAATATCCTCCCATCGCATCGATTTCCCGTACGATCTGTCCTTTCGCAATTCCTCCCATCGCAGGGTTACAGCTCATCTGCCCGATTGTCTGCATGTTCATGGTAATAAGCAGCGTTTTCGACCCTAAGTTTGCCGCCGCCGCTGCCGCTTCACATCCTGCATGGCCTGCGCCGACTACGATTACATCATATATTTCTGAAACCATTTTTATTGCTTGTTTTAAGCCTTATATTTTACTTTTTTTTACAAATGTTTCACGTGAAACATTATCGTTTTTTACAGTCTTGAATCGCCTGTATTGCGGTCTTATCTAGCCCCGATCGCAGCATTTGTCTGAGCTCGTTTTCTTTTTCAGAAAGAAAACAGCGAGTGCGGAGAGCGGGATAAAGCTCCTGAAAAGTAAGCTTATCTGTATTTGGCTAAATAATGATCTTCTTTTCCACGCATCTGTTTTTCCTCGGCCTCTGTTTTGTCCTTATATCCGCAAAGATGGAGAATGCCGTGAGCCAATACTCTTCTCAGTTCTTCTTCATAGTTTTTGGATAGGGTAGAAGCATTATCGGAAATGCGCTGCAAAGATACGAAAATCTCCCCGCTTATTGTCCTGCCTTTTACATAGTCAAATGTAATGATATCAGTATAGTAATCATGCTGAAGATAATCCTGGTTTACTTTCAGCAAATAGTCGTCGTCGCAGAAAATGTAGTTGATTTCACCCAGCTTTTTTTCTTCTGAAAGAATGATGTCTTCCAGCCATGCGGTATAATCCGTATTTACAGATTCCAGTAAATTTTCGTAAAAAAATTGTATCATTGTAATTAAAACCAGTGTCCTAAAATAACACTGAATATGCCTTTTTGATTGTTTTTAAGAGAGTGACTGAAGTTCACTTTGATCTGTCCGAAAGGAGATTTGTATCCAGCCGTAATTCCCAGGGAACTATAATTAAGTTTTACCGTGTCTTCAAAAGATATATCATTTGAAAGATTGGCAAAAGAAAAGTTTCCGCTCAAAAAATAGTTTTTATTGAATTTAAACTGAAGATCATTTGAAATTAAAATCACGTTGTTGGTGCTCAGCTGTGCAAAATAGAATCCGGAGAAGCTTCTGAAATTAATGATATTCTGTTCGAATATTCCGCCCAGCCTGTATTTATAAAATTCAGGCAGATTCTCTCCTAAGGTGATTCCGCCATAAAGATTCAGTCTGTAAGCAAACTGTTTAGACAAGGGAATGTTTATCCTGATATCCGCCTTGATCTGAACCAGTCTTCTCTCTACTTCAGATTTTAGCAGATCGATTACTTTTCCTTCCGCATTAATGTAAATCCCGCGGGTAGGGAAGTCCCTGTCATTTTGAGTATCGCTTTTCAGAAATACGTAAGGATTCAGGAAACGGCTGTATCTTTTGTTGTCGCCATTGAATTCCGCTTCGAAATAATCGTGGCTGATTCCGCCGCCGACTGCAAATTTATCTTTCCATATCGATTGGATGTACGCTTCGTTTCTGAGCCATTCCCATTTATCGAATTCATTGTTGCTGGTGTCCCTGAGGCTAAAGCTCATCCCGGAAGAATAGATTCCGAAACCTGGAATATATCCGTTATCGATAAAATAATTTAAATAATATCGTGGTTTGTCTCCTACGATGACATCGAGGGAGAGATTGGAATTCCTAAATAAAAGACGCTTTGCTGAGTAATTGATAAGAAGTCCGGTTTTAAAAATTTCATCGTAATGCAGCCCGAATTTAAGGAAATGCCTGGCTTCATCTTCCGTAACATAAAGCTTAAGATAATTGGCCCTGCTGTCGGAAATAATATCGTAGTTGATGAATTTGTAGTTATTCGTTGCAACAAGCTTATCTATTCGTTTATTGATGCTGCCGTAGGTCTGCATGGAGGGAAGGCGTAATCCCATTTTTCCGAGAACATAGTTTTTGCCATAGATTCTGTTTCCTTCGATGGCAATGCTGTCGATCTTGTAAACATTGGAGTAAATAGGGCTCATTTGCTGTCTGATCCGGTCGAAAGGACGCTTCGGGAGCTCATCCAGAATATCGGCGTATTTCATACCTTCTGCGTAGCCGCTGTCCAGGATCTTTTTCTTGTCATCGTAGCTTGTGGCAGTCATGCCCTGGAGGTTCGGCTTGATATTAATATCGGTATACTTATACTGTCGTTCCGTATCTTTTTTTATCCCGAAATCAATTACCTGGTTCAGGATGGCAATGATGCTGTTCAGATCTTCTCTTTTAGAAAGGTCCTGATTCAGGTCTACCCCGATTACGATATCAATCCCTTTATCCTTTAAAGGTTTTGAAGGGTAGTTTACCGTCATGGCTCCGTCGATATAAATACTGTCATTGATTTTTACCGGATCCATGAGCGACGGAAAAGCAGAACTCGCCATAATGGACTGCACCAGATCTCCCTTTTCAAAAATCTGCATATTTCCGCTTTCCAGATTGGTGGCTACACACATGAAAGGAATCGGCAATTTTGAAAAGTCATCGATGTTCGAAACATTTTTAAAAAGTTCTTTTAACAGGTATACGTTTTTCTGCCCGGAACTAATCGAGGAGGGAAGGGTGATCTTCCCGTCTTTCAGCGGGATGGATAAAAGGTATTTGTCTACCGATTTATTGAAGAAAGTGGTTTCCTGTCGTTTTGCTTTTGGATCTGTGATGAGCGAATAGAAATCCGTATCCATAACAATCTTTTCAATCTCTTTTCCGGAATACCCGGAAGCGTACAGACCTCCGACGATGGCCCCCATGCTGGTTCCGGCAATATAATCTACCTTTACTCCTAAAGAATCCAGCACTTTAAGAACGCCTACATGAGAAAATCCTTTAGCTCCTCCGCCGGCAAGCGAAAGTCCGATTCTTGGGTTTTTCGGAATCACCAGGTCTTTTCTTACTTGAGACTGGATCAGAAGCAATTGAAATGCAAATAAAATAATCAGGAGCTTTCTCATAGGCTTAAGGTTTAATCTTTCACATAAATCCTTTTCACACGGGGCGAAATGGAGGTTAGAACTTCATAGGTTATTGTTTGGCAGTAGGCTGCGAATTCTTTTAAGGTTGGCTTGGCATTGAATACCGTTACGGCATCGCCTTCTTTTACATGAGGAATATGGTCTACATTGATCATCATCATATCCATACAGATGCTTCCGACGATGGGGGCAAGGGTTTTATTAATTCCTACGCTTCCCACCTGGTTTCCGATCAGTCTTGGAATCCCGTCTGCATATCCGACGGGGATGGTAGCAATTTTTGTCTGATGATCTGTTTTGAAACGGCGGCTGTATCCAATTGATTCTCCGCTTTGCACCACGGATATCTGCGAGATCACGGTTTTGAAGCTCACTACAGGGCGCAGCTGTTTTTGTATTTCACTATTTGGTGATTCTCCCAGCATCCCGATTCCGATTCTTACCATATCATATTGATGATCGGTATAAGAAGTAATTCCTGAAGAGTTCAGGATATGGCGGATAGGTTTGTAGCCCAACTTTTCTATAATATACGATGAATTTTTTTCAAACGTTTTTAACTGATTCAGTGTAAATTCTTTTTCTCCCGGCATATCAGAAGACGAAAGATGGCTGAAAATACTCTGAACCTTAACGTTCATTGCACTTAAAGTCCGGCTCAGCTGGTCGAGCTCATCTTCTTTAAAGCCAAGGCGGTGCATTCCCGTTTCCAGTTTGATGTGGATGGGATATTTTTTATCATAACCGGATTTCTGAACGGCATTATAGAACAATTCCAGTACACGGAAACTATAAATTTCCGGTTCCAGGTTATAGGCAATTACCGTCTCATAGCTGTGCTGTTCCGGGTTCATTACAACAATGGGTATGGTAATCCCTTTTTTACGAAGCTCAACGCCTTCATCTACAAAAGCAACCCCTAAATAATCAATGTGGTGATGCTGCAAAAACTCGGAGATCTCGTAACTTCCCAACCCGTAAGCATTTGCTTTTACCATTGCCATCATCTTGGTAGAAGGTTTCAGCAGAGATTTATGGTAATTGATGTTGTGAAGAATCGAATTCAGGTTGATTTCCAGCACCGTGTCATGTTTTCTAAGCTCAAGAATATCCTTTATTCTTTCAATTTCAAATTTTCTCGCTCCTTTTAATAAGATAAGCTGATTTTCCAGCTCATTAAGGTGTTTGCTGTCAATGAGTTCCTGGGTATTAATGAAAGTGAAAGTTTTAGATTTAAATAATTCACTGAATTTTGATATTTCATCTCCTATGAGAAAAACAGAATCGAACCGCTGTTCGTTCACCAGTTCAGAAACTTCTTCATACAGTTCTTTTGAATTGAAATTCACGCCTACAATGTCCGTCAGCACCAGAGATTTTTTCGGCTTGTTGTATTCGTTAAGAAATTGCAGAGCGGTTTTCAGTGAATCAAGATCAAGATTAAAGGAATCGTTAATAATGATATTGCCTCTGACTCCTTCAATCGCTTCAAGCCTCATTTCAACGGCTTTCAGAGCGTTGATTTTTTCAACGATCTTTTGATTTGGGATGTCCAGCTCCTTTAAGACCGTGATCAGCGCCAGAGCATTGGTTAATGTCGCTTCGTCTCTCTGATGGACAGGAAACGAAATCTCTTCATCGAAATATTGTACGACAACGTCTTCATTTTTCTGAAGGTTGTTTTTATAGCGCACCTCGTTGTTTTCTTTAAAACCGTAACCAATCAGTTTTTTTCCGGAATATAGTTCTTTTATCTTTTTATCGACTATAGAATTATCTCCGTTATAAATAATCACTTCAGAATTTCTGAACAGTTTGATTTTTTCGTCAATCAGTTCTTCTTCCGAGCTGAAGTTGGCCAGGTGGGCCGTACCGATATGGGTAAGCAAACCGATCTGTGGATGGAAAACAGATTCCAGTGTTTCCATTTCTTCCGGCTGGGAAATCCCGACTTCAAAAATTCCCAGCTCATGCGGAAGATTTATCTGAAGAAGTGAAAGCGGAAGACCGATCTGCGAATTGAAACTTTTGGGGCTTTTAACGGTAGAAAATTCATTCCACAGACATTGGTACAGCCACTCTTTTAAAATGGTTTTCCCATTGCTGCCCGTAATCCCTATTGATTTTAAATGAGCGTTTTCGAAATGATATTTGGCTAATTTCTGAAGAAACTTCACTGAGTTCCCGACGATAATCCAGGTAATATTTTCAAACTGCGGATACTGGTGTTCGGAAATAATGATATTGATGCCTCTGTCAATAGCTGCTTCAATAAATTTCTCGCCGGAATTCTTAGCCGTATTAATAGCAATAAAAGCCGTGTTTTTGGTAGAATAAATAATCCTGCTGTCAAAAGCGATGTTTCGGATTACCAGACTTCCATTCCCTACAATTTTTGCATCGGTGATTTCTGCGATTTGATTTACACTATAGTCCATCAACTCTTTTTGGTGATTAAATTATAATTATGCTCGGGATTTCGGAAATTATTGATCATATGAAGCAGATTGATCTGATGTTCGGTAATTTCATAAATAATAGAGTTATGTTTTGTAACCAGTAATCTATGAAAGTCTGTCCCTTCATATTTTTGATGGATTAAATTTTCATTTTCAAGTAGGGCAATCTTTTTTTCTAATATTTCATAAAAATCTTCGACAACCTTGAAACCCCAGTTTTCTATTAGAAAATCCTCGAGATTTTCTAAATCAGATTTGGCTCTATTTGTCCAGAAGATATTCATTCTTCTTCCTTGCAAGTCTTTCTTTTGCCTCATTCATTACCTCAGTGTGTTCATGAATTCTACCTTTTTTCGCATCTTCAATGCCTTCTTGAATTGCTTTTAGGATATCATCCTTTGAATGTTCTTCCGGCTCAATAATCTCCGCGATCTTCAGCAGCTCTTCCGGGAGGAATTTTTTTTCCTTCATCTTCCGGAAAAAAGTAGGTTCGGAAATTCCGCTCTTTTCAATAATGTATTTCATTTTGAAAGGAGATTTTTTCAGAATCTCATCAATGGAATTGCTGATCTTTATATAATTTTTGATTTCCAATATCATTTTCCGATAGTTTTTACTATTAAATTTTAAACAAAAATACGAATAAATTTGATATTTATCAGTGTTTGTCTAAAACTTCATCTACAAAAACCCTTCTGCTCACTGCTTCGTAAGCTTCTGTTTCTCCGAGTTCTACAAGATCTTTTCCTTCGGAGGTTCTCATGGAATAATTGGCAAGGTTCCCAGTCCTTCGGCAGATGGCGTGAACCTTCGTCACGTATTCTGCAGTAGCCATCAGGTTGGGCATCGGTCCGAAAGGTCTTCCGAGGAAATCCATATCGAGGCCGGCAATCACTACCCGGATGCCGCTGTTGGCAAGCTGGTTGGCAATGTATACAATACTTTCATCAAAAAACTGGGCTTCATCGATCCCTACGACATGGCAGTTGGAAGCCAGCAGCAGTATTTCGCTAGGGTTTTCTACGGAGGTGCTGCGGATCTTGTTCTGATTGTGGGAAACAACATCTTCGTCCGAATATCTCGTATCCAGTTTCGGCTTAAAAATTTCCACATTCTGCCCCGCCATTTCGGCCCTTCTCAGCCTCCTGATCAGCTCTTCGGTTTTTCCGGAAAACATTGAGCCACAAATTACTTCCATCCAACCGCTTTGTTTGGAATGATTAATTGTATTTTCTAAAAACATTTGTTAAATTAGCAGTATATTTTTAAGATCAAAAGTAAGCAATTTTAACAAGATTCCTCTATGCAGAATATCCAAGATTTAAAGGAAAAGATTTTTTTTGAATCCAAGAATATCATTGGTATTCTGGACAAAATAAGCCATGTAGACGAGCTTTCGTCCAAGCTGGATCTTGTGGAAGAGCTGGCCGAAAGAATTTCTTTCCTTCGTTTGCTGGAAAAAAATATCGCCTACTTCGGAAATGAAAATTTTTCGCAGGTTGCGCAAAATCCGAAAAAATTTTACACATCCGATGAAAATGATGACCTCACGGAAGAAGAAGCGATTTTCAATAACGAACTGAATGAAATAAATGAGGAAAGATCCGGGAATTATTCAGACCAGGTTAGTGAAGAAGAGGCGATTTTCAATAATCAGTTAAATGAAATTGTAGAAGGCGAACTTCACGAAACTTTAGTTAATTTTGCAGAGGAAAATTCAGCGGCCGATATTCCGGAAATACTGAATGAGAATGCAGATGTTTTCAACAGCCAGCTGGATGAAATTGATGAAAATGAAAGCGCGGATAACAGCGGCAGCCCATTGAATTTTGTGGATGAAGAGAGAATCCTGGCTGATGCTGAGCCTGAAGGTGATGATGACATTCAGCAAGAGACATTCAGTGATGAGAAAACCGAAGAAGAAGCTGTTTTCAATAACCAGCTGAATGAAATCGATGGGTTTGAAAATCAAATTTCGGATACCGACGGGGAAATTACAAACTCTTTTGAGGAAGAGGAAAGGATCCTGAATAACTTTGAATCTTCTACAGCAGCTGAAAAGGAAAAACAATCTGCTGAAGAAACCAGTGAACCGTTTGTTTCGTCCGACAGGATGATGGAACAGGGCGAAATGGCCACCGATACTTCCAATGTAGAAAATGTCCTGAATGACATCAAGAATGAGGCTGCAGAAGATGAAAAACAGGAAGAAGCGAAAGCGGTTTTATCCGAAATTAACGACAGGAGGAAAATCGTAGAAATCGAAACGCCGGTTTCCGAAGAAAAAGAAAAAAGGAAATCTGATGAAAGCTTTGAAAATCTTGAAACGTACAATGCTTATAATCAAGATAAAAAAATAAAACTGGCCAATATCAGAGGCCTGAAAGCCGTACAGTCGCTTTTCGATGATGATCATCTGGAAAGAGAGCTACCGGCAGAAAAACCTGCTCCTGCAGATAAAAAAGAAGATTTGGGGAGCATTTTAAAAACCAATATTCCGACCGACTTTATGGAAGCGGAAAAGAAGAAACCGGAGTTTAAGCTGGATCTGAATGACAGGATTGCGTTTTCCAAAACCTTATTCGGAGGAAGCCAGTCTGAACTGAATGAAGTGGTGGCTAATCTCAACAGCTTCAAAACTTTGGAAGAGGCCAAAGAATATCTGAGCGACCTCTATTATTCCAAAAAATGGAGTAAGGTGGATGAATATGCCCAAAGGCTTTGGATATTGGTAGAAAATAAATTTTTATAAACTGAATTTTGAGCGGAATCTTATATTTTGTTCCTACACCGGTCGGGAACCTGGAAGATATGACCTTCAGAGCGGTAAACATACTGAAAGAGGTTGATTACATTTTATGCGAAGACACCAGAACTTCCGGAATTCTTCTGAAGCATTTCGAGATTTCGAAGCCTTTGAAATCTTATCACCTGCATAATGAGCATCAGGCAACCGATAAGGTAATTACAGATCTTAAAAACGGTCAGAATATAGCCATTATCACCGATGCGGGTACCCCCGGAATCTCAGATCCCGGTTATTTGCTGGCTAAAGCGGGTGCGGACCACCATATTGAAATGATCTGTCTTCCCGGAGCAACAGCTTTTGTTCCTGCGCTCGTTGTTTCCGGACTGCCGAACAACGAATTTCTTTTTGCAGGATTTCTCCCTCAGAAAAAAGGCCGCCAGACCAGGCTGAAGCAGCTTGCTGAGGAAAAAAAGACCATTGTTTTATACGAAAGTCCGCACAAGATCAATACAACACTCGAGCAGATCAGGGAATTCTTCGGTGAAGACACCAAAGCGAGCCTGAGCCGCGAAATTTCCAAAAAATTCGAGGAAACCAAGCGCGGAACCATTCTTGAACTTATTGAGTTTTCAAAAAGTAAAACCTTAAAGGGCGAAATCGTTCTCATTGTAAATAATTCCATTTAATTGAAAAAATTAATTTTCGTCCTGTTCTCGTCGGTTTGCCTTGGACAGACGGATCAGTATAAGCAAATCCTTTTAACCAAAAAGCTGGGTAAAGAGGTCCGTTCCTATTCAAAAGGCTACGGCATGTTTACGGATACGAGAACCGGGAAGACCGGGATTGTAGATTCTATCGGCAATATTACTTTTGATTATCCCTTTAAAAGCGAGATTTCCCATTTATGGAAAAACCGGTTTGTCTTACGGGCCAAATCCGGAAAATCCAACGGAAAGACGGCTATTATTGATGCCAATGGGAAGGAAATTATTCCGATGGATATATTTAAATTCAGGACGTGGGAAAATAAGGACCGCCTGATTTATAGTAAGCAGGGAAAAGACTGCGTCTATGATTTCAACGGAAATCAGATCATTCCGTTTTCAGAAAAGATCGTGTTCGGAAGCGAGAACAGGTTCTTTGTGAAAAATGACGGAGTATGGAAAATTTATGATCTCAACGGAAAAAAAATTTCGGACAGGGAATTTACAGAAGATCTGCGCTTTTATAAAGGCAGGACTTATCTTTCCAAAGGAGAGAAATCGGGTGAAGTTATTGATAACAACGGGACTACGATCAGCACAATTTCCAGCCATAATGTAGACAATATCAATGCTTTTCCTTATCTCATTACCCTGGATGCTTCTACAGAAAAATACGGAATTATTGATGAAAAGGAAAAAGTAGTTGCTGATGAAATCTATGAACAGGCTTTTGTAGGAAGAGAATATATCTACCTTACGAAAGATGATAAAGTAAGCATATTTTCGAAGAAGGAAGGGAAGCTGTATGATCTTGATTACCATTATGTAAACCCTATTTTTAATGGTCTTTTCAAAACCTCCCAGGATCAGAAAAATCCTAAAACTGCCGTTGTAAAGCTGAACGGAGAAGTTGTTTTCCCGAAAGAATATGACAGGGTGGAAGGGCTTACCATTTCCGGCGAAAAATACCTGTACCTGAGAAAGGACGATGAAGAACAAATTTTAAATAAAGATTTAAAAAATATCCTGAACGGAGAGTACGGAATTGAAAAAATATTCCCGAATACCCTTATTCTGAACAAAGACAATAGCTATTATACTTTTACACCGAAAACGGGACTTTATAAAGAACTGAAACAGCTGAAAGAGGTTAGGGAATCTGAACTTTATCCCGCACTTATCGGACAAAATACTGATAATTTTTACGGCGTAATGGATGAAAACGGCAACGAAATCGTTCCTTTTGCATACGATGACATCACGACTTTCCTGGGCGCTAATGAATTTATCGTTAAAAAAGACGGCAAATTTGGAGTAACCAACCATGAAAATGAGCCGCTGACGGAAGTGAAATATGATCAGTTCCTCAATGAGAAAAAAGGAATAAGACTTACAAGAGGTAAAGAAACTGAATTTATCTACTTCACGGAACAGAAGGACCGGAATTCTATCGATTAGGCAATCATAATCATTTTATGACAAAAAACAACTGAAAAATTTCGCTAAAAGAGTGATTTAAAATGCAATGAATAACATTTTGTAATATCTTTGCGCACTGTTTTATTTCAGTAAAGCTAAATAATGTATCTTCGCGCAAATTTCAAGGAGCGAGTAAGTTATAAAGAAAATAATTGTCATACATATGAAACTATTAGAAGGAAAAGTAGCGCTAATAACGGGAGCTACACGAGGAATCGGTAAAGGAATTGCTGAAATGTACGCTCAACAAGGGGCAAAAGTAGCATTCACCTATGCCGGCTCTGTAGACAAAGCTAGGGAATTAGAAGCAGCTTTAAGTTCTGTAACTCAAATTAAAGGGTACCAGTCGGATGCATCGGATTTTGATGCTGCACAAACTTTGGTGGATGAAGTAATCGCCGAGTTTGGTAAAATCGATATTCTGATTAACAACGCAGGAATTACCAAAGACAACCTGTTGTTGAGAATGTCTAAAGAAGACTGGGACAAAGTAATCAATGTAAACCTGGATTCCGTATTTAACCTTACTAAGGCGGTAATTAAGCCGATGATGAAGGCCAAAGCAGGATCTATTATCAATATGACATCGGTAGTTGGGATCAGCGGAAATGCAGGACAGGCCAATTATGCCGCTTCGAAAGCAGGAGTGATCGGTTTTACAAAATCGGTAGCTTTGGAATTAGGTTCTAGAAATATCCGTTGCAACGCTATTGCGCCGGGATTCATCCAGACTGAAATGACGGATGCTTTGGATGACAAGGCTAAAGAAAAATGGAATGAATCGATCCCGATGAAAAAACTTGGCCATACCCAGGATGTAGCCAATGCGTGTGTATTTTTAGGAAGCGAAATGTCTTCTTACGTGACCGGGCAGACGCTGAACGTAGACGGAGGTTTATTAACATAAGAATCTTTAAGAGTAAAATATAAATGAAAATCCGTCGTACTGACGGATTTTCTGTTTTAAAGGTATCAAATATTTCAGGCTGAACCGTTCAACGTTTTATTCAGTTGCTACTCTTTAAATATCTGGTTTTCCTGTTCCTGAACCCGGATAAATGTTGTTCTTTTAGAAAGCTGTTTCAGGGTAGATGCGCCTACATAAGTACAGGTCGAACGCACTCCGCCGAGAATGTCTTTTACCGTTTCGGAAACCGGACCTTTGTACGGGACACGTACGGTTTTCCCTTCAGAGGCACGGTATTCTGCCACACCTCCCGAATGTTTATCCATTGCCGTTTTCGAACTCATTCCGTAAAACAACCGGTATCTTTTGCCATTTTCTTCTACAATTTCGCCACCGCTTTCATCGTGGCCAGCAAACATTCCGCCCAGCATTACGAAATCGGCTCCGCCACCGAAAGCTTTAGCCACATCTCCGGGCACTTTACAGCCGCCGTCTGCGATAATATGGCCGCCAAGTCCGTGCGCGGCATCCGCACATTCGATAATGGCAGAAAGCTGAGGATAGCCCACGCCGGTTTTTATACGGGTGGTACAAACGGAACCCGGACCGATTCCAACTTTAATGATGTCTGCACCTACTAAAAGCAGCTCTTCCACCATTTCTCCAGTCACCACATTTCCGGCCATAATAATTTTATCCGGGAAATTTGCCCTTGCCTTCTTCACAAACTCCACAAAATGCTCGGAATAGCCATTGGCTACGTCGATACAGAGAAACTCGATTTTTGGGTGGTTGTTGAGGATTCTTTTTAATTTTTCTTCATCTGCCTTTCCGGTTCCGGTGCTTAGAGCAATATACTGATGAATATTTTCCGGCTGGCTGTCCAGAAATTCCGTCCATTCTTCCACGGAATAATGTTTATGAACGGCGGTAATGATCTTCTCTTTTGCCAGCTCCAGCGCCATTTCGAAAGTTCCGACCGTATCCATATTGGCGGCAATCAGGGGAATGCCTTTCCATTTTTTTTGGGTATGCTTAAAGGTAAATTCTCTTTCCAGATCCACTTCCGAACGGGATTTCAGCGTAGAACGCTTCGGGCGGAACATCACATCCTTAAATCCCAGTTTAATATCATATTCTATTCTCATAATTTGGAAAATTATTTTACTTAAATGTATGAAAAAAAGTCAATAGATTCCCTTTTTAAGGGTTTTATAAACAGTACAAATTATTTTTCCTCTTCCGGATCTGAATGACAAACCGGATTAAAATACGATTTCATTGGCTGCTTTCATAAAAACCGGTATTTTTGAAACCATGGATTTTCCTGTTACTTTTCATCTATTCGGTAAAACGGTTCTCGCGCATCCGCTTTTTGAAGCTTTGGGGATGTTTGTCGGGATGCGGTATTATTTTTATTTAAAAAGAAAATCGAAGGAAAAAACCTCGTTCAATACTTCGGCGGCTGTTCTTATCGGAGCGACGGCCGGGGCTTTATTCGGTTCCAAGCTCATCGGAAACCTGGAAAACCCATACAGGCTTTTGGAACATTTCGATTTCCCATCACTCTGGACCAGCAATACGATTGTCGGAGGGTTGGCTTTCGGCTTGCTGGGAGTAGAGCTGGCCAAGAAAGTAGTCGGTCACAAGGAAAGCACCGGCGACCTGATTGTTTTTCCATTAATCCTGGCCATGATCATCGGAAGGATTGGCTGCTTTCTTACCGGGATCTATGAAGAGACGTATGGAGTACCAACCGATTCCGTTTTCGGGATGTATCTGGGAGATCAGTACCGCAGACATCCGGTAGCCTTGTATGAAATTGCTTTTCTCATTGTTTTATGGATGGTTTTAAAAGTTATTCAGCGAAAAAACAGATCTCCTTCAGGGTTTATTTTTCAGATCTTTATGTTGGCTTATTTCACCTTCAGGCTGATGCTGGATTTCATTAAGCCAAGACTGGAAATCATCGGGAATGTAGGAACTATTCAAATCGTATGTATTTGCGTAATTATTTATTACATTTATAAAATAAAAAACACGGTTCATCTTTATCACCATAAAAATCAAAACCTATGAAAATTCTGACACTTTTGGAAGTTGGCAATCTCGGAGGCCTAGTCCTGATGATTATTCTCATCATTCTGTTTGCTGCTTCCGTTTTTTCTCTGATTGTTACGGTTATTGTTAAAGTCATTTACGAATCAAAAGACAACCGGAAATTTTCCAGGAAACAGTTTATTCAGACGATGCTGATTTGCCTGCTATTCTGTGGATTGGTGAGCGGATTTATTTGTGGAGGAGGAATTTAAAATAAAATTATGCCGGTAAGAAATTATACGTACTACGATTACACGATCAGCCTGTGCCCCGAATGCCTGAAAAGGGTAGGTGCTAAAATTATTATTGAGGATGAAGCAGTCTTTATGACCAAAAGATGCCCTGATCACGGATTTTTCAAAACCAAAATCGCTTCGGACGTCCATTACTACAAGAACATCAGAAATTACAATAAAGCTTCGGAAATGCCGGTGCATTTCGGGACAGAAGTAGAATATGGCTGCCCTTACGATTGCGGCCTGTGTGTGGATCATGAGCAGCACAGTTGTCTTTCCATCGTTGAGGTGACGGACCGCTGCAATCTGACCTGCCCGACCTGCTACGCCATGTCCTCTCCGCACTACGGAAGCCACCGCACCCTGGAAGAAATCGAAGCGATGTTTGATATCATTGTTAAAAATGAAGGAGAGCCCGATGTCGTCCAGATCAGCGGAGGAGAGCCGACCATTCATCCCGAGTTCTTTAAAATCATGGATATTGCCAAATCGAAGCCCATCAAACATTTAATGCTGAATACCAACGGCGTGAGAATTGCGAACGATCCGGGATTTGCCGAGAAGCTGGCAACCTACGCACCGGAATTTGAGATTTATCTTCAGTTTGATTCGTTTAAACCGGAAGTATTGCAGGATTTCAGGGGAAAAGACCTTGCTGACGTCCGGATGAAAGCTCTTGAGAAATTAAATGCTTTGAATCTTTCGACAACACTCGTTATCGTATTGCAGAAAGATAAAAATATTGATGAAATCGGGCAGATTATCGAGTTTGCTTTAAAACAGAAATGCGTCCGCGGGATTACCTTCCAGCCGGTGGAAATTGCCGGGAGAAACCGTGACGATTCTTCAAACGAAAAAATTACGTTAACAGAAGTAAGACAGGAAATCTTAAACCAGTTTCCGCTGCTGAATTCAGATGATATTATTCCGGTTCCGTGTAATCCTGACGCTCTGGCGATGGGATATATCTTAAAGCTGGAAGGAGAAACCATTCCTTTAACCCGATACATCAATCCTGCTGATCTGCTGAACAATGAAACCCGGAATACCATCGTCTACGAACAGGATACCGGATTGCAGATGCAGCTGCTGGATATTTTCAGTACAGGGATTTCCGTGGATAAAGTACAGCCTAAAGTCAACCAGCTATTGTGCTGTCTTCCTGAGGTTTCCGCGCCCAATCTGGATTATGATAACCTGTTCAGGATCATCATTATGAACTTTATGGATGCCCATGATTTTGACGTACGGGCAGTAAAGAAATCCTGCGTTCATATCGTAAATAAAGATTTAAAGCTTATTCCTTTTGAAACAATGAATCTTTTTTACCGGGATGATAAAAGCAAATATCTGGAAGAATTAAGAAGAGAGGATAAAGTGCTGTTTTGATTTAGCACTTTTTCTCATAGTTCAAGACAAGAAAATGGTCTAAAAAGAAAAGAGGCGAAAAATTTTCACCTCTTTATTTTTTATTTAATCAAATTTCATCACCTCGTTCAGCGTATTCATGTATTCATACGCAGTAAGGTCAAACTTTACCGGAACAATAGAGATATATCCGTTGGCAAGAGCTGTTTCGTCGGCATCTTCGGATTCATCCATGTTATTGAAATAACCGGTCAGCCAGTAATATTTTTTACCGTGAGGATTTACCCTTTCATCAAAACTCTCTTCCCATTTGGCATGTGCCTGCTTGCAGACTTTTACCCCTTTGATTTCTTCTTTTGCAAGCTTCGGGATATTTACGTTTAAAACAATCCCTTTAGGCATCGGATTCTCCAGGGTTCTTTTAACGATATTCTGAATGTATTCTTTAGCTTGTGTAAAATCGGCTTCCCAGCTGAAATCCAAAAGCGAAAAGCCAATGGCCGGAAGATTTTCTACTCCTGCTTCCACTGCGGCAGACATCGTCCCCGAATAGATAACATTAATGGATGAATTCGCTCCGTGATTGATTCCGGAAACTACAATGTCCGGTCTTCTCGGCAGAATTTTATCAAGTGCCATTTTTACGCAGTCCACCGGTGTTCCGCTGCAGGAAAAATCGGTCTGTGGACCTTCCAGATGAACTTCTTCATAGCTTAAAGTAGAATTGATGGTAATGGCATGGCCTTTACCGCTTTGTGGAGAATTGGGCGCTACCACCACGACATCTCCGATTTCGTTCATAAAACTGACAAGATTTCTGATACCCGGTGCTGTAATTCCGTCGTCATTAGTTACCAGAATAAGAGGTCTTTCCATATACATTTTTAATTTTAACAAATATACTATAAAAGCTTTTCTTTAAAACCTTTGTATTTAAATATTATCTGAATATTCCATCGGTTTATTTAATCATTAATGATCAGCTATAATTGGATACTCGGCTAAAATTTTTACAGTTTACATTCATTTTATTATCTAAAATTTCAGTCAAAGAGACTGCAATCATAACTTTCTAAATTTATCATTTATTCTTTTTATTCTGAATTTTAACAGTCTGAATTTATGAAAACCTTCGTATTAATAAAATCTCTTAAAAGTAATTGTTAATTGCAAATAAGGTATTAAATTTGATAGTTTGTAACGGGACGTAAAAAAGTACGACCTATCAAAGAACTTTTTTAAATTTAATAAAAATACATTACAGATTTATGTGGAAAAATTTTAAGCTGAATAAATTTTTACTCCTAATTCCATTAACAAGTCTAATGTTTTGTTTCAACTCGCCTAAAAATGATGACGAAAAGATGCAGACGATAATGGTGAGCGTAAAAAATACACTTTCTTATTTACATTACAGCCCAAAACCGATTAACGATGCTTATTCCAAAGATGTGTACAAGCATTATTTCGAATTGGTAGATCCGGGCAAAAGATACTTTATTCAGTCGGATATGGATGAGTTCGGTAAGCATGAAACCAAACTGGACGATTATATCAACCAGGGAGACCTTACGTTCTATAAACTGACGATCGACAGATTGTATCAGCGTGTGGATGAAATCGATAAAATCACCCAAGATATTTTCAGCAAGCCGATCAACCTTGAAGAGGACGAAACGCTTATTTTGGAGCCGAAAGCTAAAAAAGTTCCGGCTAACAAACAAGAGCAGTACAATGAATGGAAGAAGTTCATCAAGTACAACATCCTTCAGGAAATTGAATCGATGAACAGCAAGGAAGAAGCTCAGAAAGAGAAGAAAGACTCCGTTCAGAAATACAACCTGAAAGATACTATTAAATATCAGCCGCTTGCTGCGGACCAGAAGCTTAAAAAAGCAACGGACGAGGTGAAAGATCTTGTAAAAGAGACTTTTACAAGATTTAAGAAGAGAAAGAAAATGGATTGGTTTACCGTGTACATGAACGCTTATACGGAAGTTTTTGATCCGCACACCAACTATTATTCTCCGAAAGACAAAGAAGATTTTGATACCAATTTTACCGGAAAAGTAATCGGAATCGGTGCCATCATCCAGGAGAAAAAAGGAAACCTTTATTTAGGGGCTCTTACCATCGGTGCGCCGGCATGGAAATCCAAGCAGCTTTCTGAAGGCGATAAGATTTTGAAAGTAAAATCCAAGCCGAAGGAAGATGCTGTGAATGTTGTGGGAATGCTTTCCGACGAAGCGGTACGGTTGATCAGAGGAGAGAAAGGTACACCGGTAACCCTTACGGTTCAGAAGAAAGACGGAACGATAAAAGATGTGACCATGATCCGTGAAGAAGTAGCCATTGAAGATACATTTGCGAGAAGTATTGTGGTAAACTCTCCGAACGGAAAGAAATACGGATTCATTAACTTACCAAGCTTCAATGCCGATTTTGAAAACCCGAACGGCAGAAATGCTTCTGATGATATTAAAAATGAAATCGTAAAGCTGAAAGCACAGGGAATTCAGGGAATTGTTCTGGATCTTAGAAACAATGGAGGAGGATCTTTAACGGAAGTAGGAGATATTATGGGACTGTTTATGCAGGCCGGACCTTATGTTCAGGTGAAAGACGGAAACGGGAAAATTCAGACCTTAAAGAATAAAAACGAAACGCCGATCTGGACAGGTCCGTTGGTGATCATGCAGAACGAATTGTCGGCATCTGCATCGGAAATTTTAGCTGGTGTTATGCAAGATTACGGCAGAGCAATGATCATTGGTTCGCCTCAGTCTTTCGGAAAAGGTACGGTTCAAACGTTTGTAGATCTTAACAGGTTTCTGAATACGGAAGATGATTTCGGATCTTTAAAGCTGACCATTCAGAAATTCTACAGAATAACCGGAGAATCTACGCAGAGAAAAGGGATTGTATCTGACATCCAGATGAAAGACTTCTTCACCTATGCTGAAATAGGAGAGCGATATGACGAATATGCCCTTGCCTGGGATAAAATTCCTTCCACCAACTTCCAGAAACTGAATTATTTCAATATTCAGGCGTTAGAAAAAGCCAGCAACGACAGAATGGCGAAGAATGCGAAGTACCAGCTTCTACTGGAATCGGCGCAATGGAGAGAGCAGCTGGATAAAGAAGAGACGATTACTCTGAACATCAACAAGTTTAACGAATTGATGAAACAGAGAAAAGCGCAGATCGAAAAATTCAAATCGCTGACGAAATTTGAGAACGGACTTCAGTTTACCCTTTACCAAAACGAAATCGAAAGGGAGAAAAAGGACGAAGCCTTCAAGAAGAAATCCGAGATCTGGATTAAAAATCTTAAAAAAGACCTTTACCTTCAGGAAGCGATGAACATTATTGCAGACATGAGTGTAAAATCATAAAATAAAAAAAACCGCTGATGAAAGTCAGCGGTTTTTTTATTGAAAGATGCCGTTACTTTATCTCTACGCATCCCACTCGTCCTCCGGCATTTCCCGTTGGCTGAGTGTGAAAATCGTCGGCTGCCGCATGAATAATCAGGCCTTTTCCGATGATGTTTTTAGAAGCATCCGTACATCCTAAGCACCATTTATCGGTTTTGAAGGTCAGCATGGCATTTCCGCTCTGGTCGGCGGTAAGGTTTCCGATATCGCCCATGTGGAAGTGTTCCGCACCCCATTTTCCGTGGTCGTCCTTCGCAGGGTTCCAGTGTCCTCCTGTTGAGGTTCCGTCCGCTGCCGAACAGTCGCCTTTCTCATGGATGTGCACGGCATGAATTCCCGGAGTAAGGTTGGTGACATCGAGTTTCATCACCACTTCGTTGCCTTTCTGGGTGAATCTAGCCGTTCCTCCCGTTTGGGTGTTGCTTTTAGACAGCACCGGATACGTATTTGTGGTTCCGCATGAAACCGCAAAAAGCGTACAGCCTGCCAATAATGCTAATGTTTTACTTTTCATTTTTAAATGATTTAAAGTGATTGTAGCATAAATTTAAAAAACATTTACCGAAAAGCTTTACGTTTTCAGGATTTTTTACAAATTAGCAATAAATGACAAAACACTTTTCTCCATACTTTATACCTTTGTTTTAAATACCCGGAATTTGGAGGAATATAAAAAGAGGATCGTAAAAGCGATTCAGTATATTGATGATCATCTCGATACAGATCTTTCCCTACAGAAAGTTTCTGACATCGGAGCCTATTCGCCATTCCATTTTCACAGGATTTTCAGGCTTATTACGGGCGAAACGGTTCAGCAGTATATCAGCAGGAAAAGGATGGAAAGAGCAGCGTTTTACCTGGCTTTAAGAAAGCAGGTGAGCCTGAAGGAAATTTATCTCCAATTCGGTTTCTCAAGCCATTCCACTTTTACCAAAACATTTAAAAATCATTACGGGAAGTCACCTTCGGCATTCAGGAAATCCGTGCCGGAAAACTTTCATCAGATCCGGTTACAGGAAAGCAAGAACGGACAAGCCGATGCGGTTTTCAGCAGCTACATTTGCAACATCGAAAACCTGTTAAACTGGACAACAATGAATTTAAAAATTGAAGTTACCCATCTCCCGGAGATGAATCTCGCCGCCGTAATGAGCTTAGGAATAGCGAATGTAGAACCGGCTTATAATGTTCTGATCCGCTGGGCAGAAGGAAAACATCTGTTTCCCGATGAAAATGTAAAAATGATCTCTGTGTATCACGACAGCTTTAAAGTAACGCCTCCTGACAAAGTAAGGATCCATGCCTGTATGCTTCTGAACGAAAAATTAGAGAAGCAGGAAGGCGAAGTGTTTGGTGAAACCATCGAAGCCGGAAAATTCATCGTCGGAAGTGGGGAAGTCACATTACATGATTTCGAAAAAAGCTGGGTCTCTCTGTTTCTGTGGATGAAAGAAAATAACTATTCCGTCCGTAAAGCTTTTCCGTTTGAAATCTATCACACCAATTTCAAAGAACACCCGGAAGGAAAAATGATCGTGGATTTCTGCATTCCGATCCATTAAACAATGATTCACAAAAATTCCCCTCTGCCGGAGGGGTTTAGTATTCCCCAATTTTGACCGAGCGATCCGTATTCCATCCCCTAACCTAAGATGATGCTCATGTTTACGTCTCTAATTTTTCTCAAAAGGATAAAATTTACGGTTCGGGTTTCAAAATCTACCGCTCGGTAACAAAAATTAAACATCCCCAGAATTTCGATCTACTTTTGAACCGAAATAAAACAGCTATGAAAACAAAACTATTATTTCTTACCGCACTTTTTTCTTTTGCTTTACATATGGCACAGATTAAAATTTCAGGTAAAGTCACCTATAAAAATAAAGAACTGGATCAGGTAAACGTAACCCTGAAAGATACCTATGACGGTGCTACAACAGATGTTAACGGAAATTTCTCTTTTGAAACTTCAGAAAAAGGAAATCATGCGGTTGTCTTTACCCATCCGAAATATGTGCCGGTTGAAAAGGCGATTCTCATCGGGAATCAGGATCTGGTTATCAATACGGAAATGAAAGAGCAGATCAGCGAGATCGATGCGGTTGTTATTTCCGTAGGTTCTATTGAAGCCAGCGACAGGAAGAGAGCGACCGCAGCCCTCACGCCAATGGATGTTTACACTACAGCAGGATCTCAGGGACAAACCACTACAGGATACAAATTTTTGCCTGGCGTCCAGAATGCCGGAGACAGCGAAGGCCTTTTTGTAAGAGGTGGAACGGGTGCAGAAACCAAGTTTTATATCGACGGGAATCTGGTCAACAACTATTTCAGCAGTTCGGTTTCGGGCCTTGCGGGAAGGGAACGTTTCAATACCTCTATCTTTAAAGGGAGCGTATTCTCCAGCGGCGGTTATTCTGCCTTGTACGGTCAGGCCCTCTCTTCGGTGCTGCTGTTGGAAAGTGTGGATATGCCGGACGAAAGTTCCTACACATTCAGTATTTTCCCTTTTTCTTTAGGAGGAAATTATCAGCATCTCAATGAAAATAAAACCTTCAGCTATGGGGTTGATGCCAATATTTCAGATTTGGGATTAGTGACAAAAGTCCTTCATTTTGAAACGGATTTTATTAAGGCCCCGAGAAATATTTCGGTAAACGGAAACTTCAGAATTAAAACAAAGTCCGGTGGATTCCTGAAATATTACGGAAGCTTTGATACGAATTCTCTAGCCGTTTCGCAGCCGAGCCTGGAACAGAATTACGACGAACAGCAGCCTTCGGTAAACGGAAAAAATACCTTTCACAGCCTTACCTACAAAAAGAAAATGGGGCGTTACCTGATGAATCTGGGTTCTTCCTTCAGCATCAACAAAAACGACCTTGAAATAGGAATCATCAATGAAGGAAACAGGATCGGAAATGTAAATATGAATACGGAAGGGCTGTACTGGAACAGCAGGGCGGTTTTTGAAAGAAAGATTGCAGCAGTGAGCAACATTAAGGCAGGCTTTGAACTTCTTTCGGAACATGATAAAACCAACTTTTCGGTCTTCAACGCTCCACAGCAGCAAACCACGATCAGTAATTTTACCACCGCTTTATTTGCAGAAAACAACCTGGCTTTCGGGCGTAATTTCTCTACAAGCTTAGGCATCAGAGCAGAAAATTCAAGCTTTCTGAACCAGTGGAATCTGGCCCCGCGCTTTTCAGCAGCATACCGCCTGTCAGAAAAATGGGTAACTTCCTTTGCCTACGGTATTTTTTACCAGACTCCGGAATCCAAATATTTAACGCAGAATTTTAAGCAGAATTTCCAAAAGGCGACCCATTATATTTTTCAGATCCAACGCAGTGAGGAAAACAGGACCTTACGGATGGAAGCATTTTATAAAGAGTATAAAAATCTGGTGAAGACCTCGGCGTCGGGCTTTCAGAACTTTGTACTTCCCGATTACGGAAATGGTTTTGCAAAAGGGGTAGAGGTTCTGTGGAGAGATAAGAAGAGTATAAAAAATGTAGATTACTGGATCTCTTATTCTTATCTCGACAGTAAAAGGGAATTTTTAAATTATCCTACGGAGCTGTATCCGAGCTTCGCGGCAAAGCATAATGTTTCCCTGGTCGCAAAGAAATTCGTGACTTCATGGAAAACAGGCTTTAATTTTTCCTACACATATACTTCCGGGAGGCCTTTTTACAATATCATCGCACAAAACGGGGAAAATATCCTGAAATCGGAAGGTAAGGTGAAAGATTTCAATTCATTGAATTTCAGCCTGAATTACCTGCCAAATCTCGGAAAAAAAGATGCTAAAGCATTTACCATTCTGGTAGCCGGGGTAAATAATATTTTAGGAAACAAAAACATCTACGGCTACCGTTTCTCTTCCAACGGCGACAGGAGTGCTCCCGTTCTGCCTGCAGCCCAGACCTTTGTCTACATCGGTGCATTGATCAGTTTCGGGATTGACAAGACCCAGGAAGCTATAGACAATAATCTTTAATCAGAAATAATTAAAATCAAATACAATAATCAATTTTAAAATTTAGAAATCATGAGAAAATACGTTTTAAGTTTCGCTTTAGGCCTGATGAGTTTAGTAACTTATGCACAGGCTAATTATGAAAAAGTAATGACTGAAAAAATAAGCAGGCTGGAAGACACAAGATCCCCTGAAGATCTGCAGATCCTGGCCAACGATTTTCAGAGAATCGCCGAAAAAGAGAAAGACAAATGGCAGCCAAATTATTACACCGCACTGGCTTACATCCAAAAAGGCAGATCCCAGATGCAAAACGGCAATAATGCAGCACTGGAAGAAACGGCAGACCAGGCCCAGAAATTTGTAGATGCTGCCGAATCTCTTGAAAAAAACAACTCCGAAATTCATCTGTTGCAGAAGATGATCTATTCACTGAAAATGATGGTCAATCCGATGGAAAGATTCAGGACTTTCGGTGCAAAAGCGGAAGAAGAGCTGAAAAAAGCAGAGCAGCTGGATCCTTCGAACCCAAGAGTAACCCTGATCAAAGCAGAAGATGTTTACTATACACCAGAGCAGTTCGGAGGAAGCAAGACAAAAGGGATGGAGCTTTTTAAAACCGCTTTGGAGAAATTCAATGCCTTCAAACCGAAAACAGCCCTGGATCCGAACTGGGGGAAGATGGAAGCGCAGTATTTTTTAAGCGGCGCTGCGAAATAATTCCGAAATATACTTTAAAACCTTCTATTGCAGAAGGTTTTTTTATCCCGTTCAGCCACAAAAAACAACCGTTCGGAAAAAAATAATTTTTAGTCCCTGCAATATAGCCTATTTTTGAAATAAGAAAACCGAAAATGAAACGGAAAAACCTTATAACATTATGCTGGATCTCATTCGTGACCTCGATGATTTTTTTCTTTGGGTTCACGGATGAAAAAACGCTGGAAAATTTCATGATCAACCTGGTGGTGTGCTTTATGTATTCATTTGTGTTGGGAATGGGCAACGGCCTGATCAACGACTTTCTCAACAAAAGGTTTCCCTGGTCGGAAGCAACTACCAAAAGGGCCATCATCAGTGTGGTTTCCATTTTAATTGCCAATATTATCCTGGTATATTTCTGCAATTACATGAACTTCGTGGTATTTCAGAAAGGAGCAACAACGGAAGAGTTTTTCTCAGGAAAGTATGGGTTTATGAACTGGTTTACCATCAATATCGCATTGCTGATCTCTGCTTTTCTTCATGCCAAAGGCTTTATGGAAGAGCTGAAGAAGACCTCCAAAAAAGAAGTGGTTGAGCAGAAACTGATTGCCAAATCGGCCAATGCCCAGTTTGAAAGCCTCAAAAATCAGCTGGACCCGCATTTCCTTTTCAATTCTTTAAATGTACTGAGCTCGCTGATCGATGAAAATCCGAAGCAGGCACAGAAGTTTACGGCCTCGATGTCAAAGATTTACCGCTATGTTTTAGAGCAGAAAGATAAGGAACTTGTAACCGTTGAAGATGAGCTGGAATTTGCGAAAACCTATTGTGATTTATTAAAAACACGGTTTGAAGACAGTGTAGATTTTATTTTTGATGTTAAAAAAGAAGATTACAGAAGGTTTGTGGTTCCGTTGTCATTACAGCTGCTTTTGGAGAACTGCATCAAGCATAATTTTGCAACTTCCTCTAAACCTTTGATCATTAAAATTTTCTCCGAAAACGATACCCTTTGTATTGAGAATAACCTGCAGGTAAGGGAACAGATCAAGGAAAGTTCAGGAATTGGTCTGGCGAATATCGTGCAGCGGTATTCTTTGCTGACGAAAAAGAATGTTTTTATTGAAAAGTCCGAAGACTATTTTAAAGTAAAGCTTCCGGTACTTTCTTCCAAGCCCAATACAGTAAGTGCAGTACCGGAAGATAAAAATGAATCCTATGAGCGGGCGCAGAAACGGGTAAAAGAGATTAAAAGCTTTTACGGAAACCTGATTTCATACTGCATCATTATTCCTTTTTTAATCATTGTGAATTTGATGACAAGTCCGGAAGACCTTTGGTTCATCTTTCCGATGCTGGGCTGGGGAATCGGTTTGGCGGCACACGGAATGGGGGTTTTCGGTATCGGTAAACAGTGGGAAGAAAAAAAGATCAGGCAGATTCTAGAAAAACAAAATAAAAGATAATTTAAAGCCATGGAAAACATAAGTAAAGACGATATCAGGTATAAAGAAGCCGAAAGACAGGTACAGAGAATTAAAAAGTTCTATATTTTCCTGTTCATTTACCTCGTAGTAAATATTTTTATTCTGGTACTGAACTATAGAGAGCTAAAGCCCAATGTCATTAAGTTAAGGTCTTATAGATTTTTTTTATAGTTTTTAGTGACCTTTGGTTTCGCTCTGACTCTGTATTTTAAAATATTCCTTTTAAAGGATCTTTTGGGTCTGACGGGGATCATATGAGAAGCAAAAAGAATTTTAAGCTCTGCCACTATATCCTCTTTTTTTACATTGCTAAAGAGCAAATTCAAAATTCTGTTTTTCATCAAGCTGTAAGAAAGGGAAGTATTGACTTTGTACCGGTACTTCTTTTTCGTATCAACTTCATTAAGCTCCTGTTCGAGTTCTCTGACAATAAGGGTCTGTATATTGCTTACAAGCAAAGTAGAATAGAAATCCTGTAAGATGCTGTTGTTTGAGTAACCGGAAAATTCCTCCAGGTGAAGCTTGTTTTTGATTTCATCAAAATAGGTTTCTATGCCCCAGCGTTCAAAATATAGGGCTTTGAAAATCTCCGAAGGATAACAAGCCTCATCTAAAAGAGAGGTTGCAAGAACTTCGATGGTGCCATTATCCAGTACGACACGCAACAATCTTACCTTAAAAGTATAGTCTCTACCATAATCTTTTCCTGACAGATCTACGTTGGGAGAAGGCTTAAAGTCTGTTATCATACTGGATATTCCGCTTTTGACGAAATCTTTTATGGTTTGGTTCAAACCTACTTTTACGCGCATAAGGTAGTTAAAATTTCTTTTGTGATGCTGATAAAAGAAATCAAATGAAGCAAAACCACGGTCATATAGCAGCAGATCATTATGGCAACAATGAGCCAACAGCTCAAGAGCCTGTAAACGTTCATCAGTATCTATAGAAGAAAGTACCCCTTTTAAACAGATTTTATTGATTGTATCATACAGTACGCAGGCTTTGGCCTGTACGCAGGTATGAGAAGTCTGGTTTTTGGATACACCATAAATCTCTTCCAGCTCTCGGGTTTGAGGTAGATTAATTCTCGAACCATCAATAGCCAACAGACGAAGACCATTGAATTTGGTCTGTACTGCAGAATTATCTGTATAGAATTCTTCCACAAGCCGCTTGTTCAGATGAATAAAAACCTCGGGCTTTATCTTTTTTCTGTTCTGTACGTATGCACTTTTTGTAAAAGTATTCTGTGTCTGGCCCAAAGATCTTATATAGTGAATGAAATTTACAATCTCACAGGACAGGCTTTTGGTAATGAAGTTGAGCATAAACAAAAGCGTATTTGAAAAGCTCAACTTCCTTTTGCGGGTGAAATCTCTGCTACTCATCCTGTATTCATTACAAATAGCCACGCTGTGGATTTCCTCCTCCAATGATAATAAAATATCTGAAACATTTTTTTTGCATAATAAGAAAATGAAAGATTAAATCTCAAATTTAGCAAAAACATAACACTAAAAAATACTAACTTAATGACATTGAGCTAAAGCCGGGTCAAACAATATGGCAGCTGAAATATTTTACGCTTCCTATTTTTTGGGGAATTGCAGTCGTCATTCAGGGTTTGAGAGCTTTTGTTCCTAATTTTATGCTGGGAAGCAAGTGGGAAGACCGGAAGATCAAAGAACTGATGGAGAAAGAAAAGCAATCCTGATTCCCTGTTTATAACCTTAAGTAAATCTATAATCCCTCATGATATGAAAACTTTACAAATCCTGTTTACCGTTTCTATGTTTGCCTGGTTCATCACGGAAATTCTGTACAAGAATATCCTGAAGTCCGGCGAAAATGATAAAAAAGACAAAGACCGGTCTACCCTCAATATTCTTTGGATGGCCATTCCGGTTTCCATTATCAGTGCCGTGTCGGTTTCTTATCTTACAAGATTCCCTATTTCTGGAGAGATGTGGATTCATTATCTGGGAGCAGCCTGCATCTGGATCGGGATTATTGTAAGATACGTTATCATCCGCTCTTTGGGTAAATATTTCACGGTGGATGTCACGATCCGCGAAGATCACAAGATCAAAAGGGAAGGGTTTTATAAATACCTGAGGCACCCTTCCTACGCTTTTTCGCTGCTTACTTCACTGGGACTCGGATTGTATCTCAACAACTGGCTTTCCCTGATTCTGGCTTTCGGTATTCCTTTTGTTGCTTTCAGCTACCGGATCAGCGTGGAAGAAAAAGCTTTAATTGAACAATTCGGCGAAGAATATCTGGAATATCGTAAGAAAACAAAGAAGCTGATCCCGTTTATTTATTAGGCTTTGATGAGGTAATATTAATTAGGCCTAAAACCAAAACCATCTACCTTAATGCCACTTGAAGTCTTAAAAAATCTTATTGATTAAACTGATTTAATCCCGATTCTCTGTTGAGTCGGGATTTTTACGGTTCAGTATCCATATTCTACCGTTCGGTTATATAAAGTTGATTTGAGAATGCTTCCTGTGCTACATTTGTATCAACAAAAACAAACAATTCATCTTTAAAATAAAAAAATATGGAAACTTTCATCAACAAAGAAACCCAGGCTTACGAAAAAGCATCAAGAAGAGTAAAAGAACTTAAAGGGTTCTACGGAAACCTTACTTCCTATGTATTGGTTATTTCTTTTTTAGCCATTCTTAACATCATAACGTCACCGGAATATCTTTGGTTTTTATGGCCGATGATGGGTTGGGGAATCGGGATTGCTGCACACGCTGCAAGTACGTTCGGAATTGGAAAAGACTGGGAAGAAAGAAAGATCCAGGAGCTGATGGAGGAAGAAAGAAAGCACAACAAAACATTATAATCAAATTAATCAAAACTTAAAAACATATTACAATGGACTACAATCAGGCACAACAAAAGGTAAAAGATCTTAAAAAATTCTACAAAAGCGTTTTATGGTTCGCTATCGTAGCTTTCATCATATTTTTCAATGATATTTTTGAAAAGGGAATCTTCAATTTTTCATTGTGGGACGGTTCGGTAATCCTGGCGATCTGGGGAATTATCTTAACCGTAAGAGCCGTAAAGCTGTTCCTTCTGGATGAAGAATGGGAAAGGGGAGTCGTAGAAAAGGAAATGCGAAAATCCAAGCAGCCGATTAAATTTTAAAACTAATTATTTTTGCTTACTTTTATTCGGAATTTTAAAAACTAAATCTGGAACTCAATGATTAAGACAGTCATTATCGAAGACGAAAAACCGGCTTCAAGGAAATTGGAAAGAATGCTCAGTGAATTTTCTGATATTGAAGTGGTTGCCAAAATAGAATCTGTAGAAGAAGGCATCGACTGGTTTTCGGCAAATGAACATCCGCAACTGATCTTTTCGGATATTGTGCTCGGTGACGGCCTGTCGTTCGATATTTTTGAGACAGTCCGGACCAAAGCATTCATCATCTATACCACTGCTTTTGACCAGTACACATTGAAAGCCTTTAAGCTGAACAGCATCGATTATCTCCTGAAGCCGATTCTGGATGAAGACCTTACAGCAGCAGTGGAAAAATTCAGGTCATTTATCCCTTCCGATAATGCGGTCAATTCGCAGGAAATTAAGCAGTTAATTAAAAAAGATAAATCTACGCTTTCCAGGATCCTGGTAAAAATCGGGTACAACCTTAAAATTGTACAGACCCACGAAGTAAGCTGCTTTTTCAGCGAGAATAAAATCGTTTACCTGCAGACCCGGGAAAGAACATATCCTTCAGACTTCACTCTGGACGAACTGGAAGATGTGCTGGATGAAAAGAAATTCTTCCGGGTAAACCGCCAGTTTATCATCAATTCCGATTATATCAAAAACATTCATACTTCACCGACTTACAAAGTGGAGCTGGACTTTCAGCCGCAGGAAGAGATTACCGTCAGCCGCGAGCGGGTAAAAGACTTCAAAGACTGGCTGGTAAGCTAATCAGATTTAAATAAACTTATCTGTCATCATTTATCATTTATCAATCATAACTATTTGTAGTCAATACGATTAGCCTCCGTATCTTCAAGCTGTTGTACAATAGATTTCGGGATCTCATCGCTGTCGATCGGAAAGCTGATGGAATCGCTGACGAATGTCTTGCGGTCTGCTTTCTGAAAGATTTCGAAGAGGGCGATTGGTTCCTGGTTAAAACTGATACACGTACTTATAAAATGCAACTCATGGAGCTTATATTCTGGATTTTTGAGCTTTTCCTTGATATCTTTTATTCTTGAGATAAAATGCCGCTGCCGGATAAAGGTGTTGCTGTTCATAATGATGAACACATAATCGGAATACGCCGTTACTTTTCCGAAATACTTATGTCGGTCTCCGCCGCTCCTCTCAATAAAATATTCGCCGGTCGTTTCGGATTTGTAGATTTCCGTTGCGGAACGCCAGATCCGGTTGTCTTTCGCCTGCAAAGGATTTTCCGGAAGGTTGCGGTTATAGGAATACCAGCAGCCGACCAGCCGGTCCAGCAGTTGCGTATTCTGCTTTACATTGTTCATCTCGATCCTCAGATCGTTGAAATTGAACGATTCCGTATTGGAATTAATAAAATCGATATAACTGGAGTATCCCAATATCTTGACGATCTGGCTCATCTTGGCAAGGTTAGGTTTGCTGAGGACAGCATTTTCGTTTTGCTTGTATTTCTTTAATTTATTGATGATCAGGTGCTCATAAAGATAATTAGAGCCTAAAAGATCAGGGCTTTTCTTAATTTCTTTTTCCTCATGTTCTTTCCTGATTAACTCGTTAAGTTCATCAACAATATAAGCCCATTCCGTCTTTGAGACATCTTCCCAATAATTTTTCTTCAGGAACTGCATGCCTAAAAAATTCATCAGCTTTTCCAGATGAAGAACGTCTTCTTTTTTCATTTGAATAAATTTAAGACGAATATAAGATTTATTTAAAACCAAAAGAGACTTTGCCAAGACTTTTATATTTCTGAATTCAATGATATTTGAAAAGAAACTAAAAGTTGAAACAATGAAAACATTCATCTTACCTGAAAACGATCCGCTCTGGAACAGGCTCTGCCATTTTTCGCCGGATCAGCCAAATGCAGAAATTCCTTTTTCCAAAAAGCTGGCGAAAGAAGAAAAATGGACGGAAAGCTTCACTAAAAGAGCGATTGAAGAGTATAAAAAGTTTGTTTACCTCTGTTGTACCCTGCCTGGTGGTGCTTCACCAAGTGAAACCGTAGATAAGGTCTGGCATCTTCACCTCACCTATACCGAAAATTACTGGGAAGAATTCTGTCCCGATATTTTGCAGCGAAAACTGCATCATCACCCGTCAAATGGAAGCAAAAGTGAAAACGAAAAGCACAGAAGCTGGTTAAGAGAAACACTGAAAAGCTATCAGGAAGTTTTCGGGGAAATGCCGCCGGAAGAAATCTGGTTCAGAAAAGATACCGGGAAAACTTTCAATTTCTTTAAGAAATATCTTCATTTCATAGCACTTTTGCCACTGTTGCTTATGGTAATATCCTGCTCGGGAAACGTCGATAGGGCTTTCACTGGAGCTTTTCTCATTTTTATCGTCTGGATTATCATTAAATCGGTAAAGGGAAATAATAAAGATAATGATTCTGGTGGAAGTTCCTGTTTTTCGGGAACCTGCGGTGGGCACGATTCATCCGGTTCCGGAGATTCCTGTGGAAGCAGCTGCGGAGGATGTGGAGGATGCGGCGGTGGAGATTAATTTAAATCGAAAGCAATGAAGAAAGTTATTATTCATATTCTTCCGGTCGCACTTGGTTTTACATGGCTTATTTTAGTTAACCGTACCTTCAATCCTTTATTTTTAAAAGGCCCTGATTTCCTGAAATTTTATCTGATACTCATCTTCGGGTTCTGCGCTTCGTTTCTTGTCCTGAAATTTTTTAAAGAAACCATTTCGGGAACGACCTATTGTTTTATGGCGCTTATTTTTTTTCTGGGCATCGTGAAAATGATCAGAGGGATTTTATTAGGGAAACCGGTCGGCTTTTTGATCCTGATTTTAGTGCTGTAATTTATTGTTTTATTGGCAATTAACAGGCCTGATGTCAACCATCGCATCAAATAAATTCCGGATGAATTCAAAAATAAACCCGAAACAAAAGAGCTTCGGGTTACTATTCATCGCTTATCTTCTGAAAGGTCTGTTTTGGGCAACATCCCTATCTTGGCGGTAATCCTTTCTCTGGTATTGCGCATATTGTTCTCTTGAGAGAATTCTTCGCAGTTTCGCATCGTATTCCCTGGCGTTCAGCCTTTGTTTTGAAAGAGCAAAGATTTCTCTTTCCTGGCGTGGAGATAACCTCAGTTTTCCGAAATCGTTTTGATGCCATTCCATCTTATCTCCTCTGAAGCCCTCTTGTCTGTATTGTGCATTTGTAGCGAATGCTGTAAATAAACCTGCTACTAAAATCAACTTTTTCATAATAATCAAATTTTAAAATTTATATTCTGTTAATTGATATAGAATAAACAATAGATATGCCTGGAATGCTCATGAATAAAGGCTTATAGAAGTATAAGCCTTTTCTGTAGATGAATGATGGAATTGAATCGACGAACAGGAAAATCTATTTCATCAGACTAATGTTGGTTAATCCTCCATCTGCAAGAATTTCGGTTCCTACGATGAAAGAAGACTCATCCGAAGCCAGAAATACCGCTGCATTTCCGATATCGGAAGGCAGTCCCTGTCTGCCAACCGGTGTGATGTCTACCCATGCTTGTTTTACCTGATTCAACTGTTCCTGGGGAACCAGTTTTCCAAAAACGGGAGTGTCGATAGATCCCGGGGAAAGGGTATTCACTCTTATCTTTCTATGTAGTAAATCGAGGGACAGCCCTTTTGCCAATGAAATAACCGCTGATTTTGCAGCCCCGTAAATTGCCATTCCCGGAGCGGCACGATGAGCTGCACTGGATCTGATCAGAATAACAGATGCTCCATCATTAAGGTATGGTAATGCTTTCTGTACCGAGAAGTAAGCGCTTTTGAGGTTGAGCTCCATGTATCTGTCATAACCTTCTTCCGTTATATTTTCAATGCGGTCTAATGGAATTCCATCAACTACGCCGCCTGCGTTGGCGACCAAAACATCAATCTTACCGAATGTTTCAGCGGTTTTTCTGAAAATATTTTCCAGATCGTCAAGGTTCGTGACATCACCTTTAATTCCGATAAATTCTGAGCCTAACGCTTTTAAAGAGTTTTGTAAAGTTGTTTCGTTTCTGCCCGTAATGGTACCGACGGCACCTTCATTTTTGAAAGCTTCTGCAATTCCGAATCCGATACCGCTGTTTCCGCCTGTAACGACGACCACTTTATTTTTTAATCTATCCATAGTTAATCTTTAACTTATTATAAACCATAAATCCCTCCTGAAACCGCAATTTGCTCACCCGTAATCCAACCTGCGCCATCAGATGCTAAAAATACCGCTGCTTTAGCAATGTCTTCCGGTTGTCCGGTGCGTCCTAAAGGAGTCGTAGCGATCAGTTTTGCTTCAAATTCGCTGCCGATAAAACCTCCGCTGCGGGAACCTTCCGTTTCTACTACGCCGGGCAGAATAGAATTGATCCTGATATTTCTGCCTGAAAATTCTTTCGACAGAGCCACGGTAAATGCATCTAATGCTGCTTTGGTGGCAGAATAAACTGAGCCTGTAGGAAGAGGTGTTCTGCTGACTCCTGAACTGATGTTGATAATGTTTCCGCCTTTGGCTCCAAATAGCTTTAAAGCAGATTGAATAGCAAAGACCACTCCCAGAACATTGATGTTGAATTGCTGATGGAATGTTTCGGCAGATACTTGTTCTATAGGCTCGTAATTGTAGGTTCCTGCATTGTTTATCAAAATATCCAGCGTTCCGAATGCCTTCTCCGTTTCTTCGAAAAGCCGGGCTACATCTTCCTGGTTTGAAACATCACCCTGTACGGCAATGGCTGATCCACCCAAACTTGTAATTTCATGTACTACTTTATCAGCATCTGTTTTGCTTGATGCATAATTCACGACCACTTTTGCGCCTTCTGCTGCAAAATGCTTGGCGATAGAAGCACCTATTCCTTTTGAAGCACCTGTAACGACAGCGACTTTATTTTCTAATTTACTCATTGTTTTTTATTTAAAACTCTTAAGCAAAATTAGTACATCAAAATTTATTTTAGTAACTTTGTTACGAAAAGTAACAGTAACGATGGAGTAACACTGTTACCTAAAAGTAACCGATATATGAGTTGTGAGCCCTTAAAAACAGAAGAGCACCGAAAAGAGATCATGGCCGTTCAGGATTCTATGGATGTGTTGAATGGAAAATGGAAAATATCCATTATCTCCTCGATCTGTTATTATAATAAAAGAAGGTTTTCTGATATCCTGAATGATGTAACCGGAATTTCCAATAAGATGTTGAGTAAGGAATTAAAGGAATTGGAAATCAATAAATTAATTAAAAGAACCGTTTTGGATACTCAGCCTATAACCGTGCGGTATGAGCTTACCGAACACGGAAATTCCCTGAAGACAATCATTAATAATCTGAAAGACTGGGGAATAAAGCACCGGAAAGAAATTATAGGAAATAGTACAGAAGAAACGGATAAAAATATTTAGTGGAAGATCATATTTAAATTCTGTAGACCAGGATATATAAAACAAAAAAGACCTTACAAAGGTCTTTTTTACTTGTAATTTATGCAATCACACCGCTGCCTAACAATTCTTCGCCATCATACCAGGCGGCAAACTGTCCTTCGGCAATCGCAGATTGAGGGTCTTCAAATTCAATATAGAAAGCCTCTTCAAATTGGTATAAAGTTGCTTTTTGCAAGGGTTGGCGGTATCTGAATCTCGCCATGACCTCCATCGATTCCCCGTTTTTCAGCTTCAGATCCTCACGCACCCAGTGAAGCTCGGAATTGTCGATTTTTAAGGCTCTTTTCAACAGCCCCGGAAACTGATGCCCTTCTCCTACGAAAAGGATGTTGTTTTCCATATCTCTGGAGACGATAAAACAGCTTTCCTTATGTCCGCCGATTCCCAGGCCTTTGCTTTGCCCGATTGTAAAAAATTGAGCGCCCTGATGCTTTCCGATCACTTTTCCGTCAGATTTTTTATAATCGATTTTACGGCTCAAATAATCCAGCTCTTCCTGCTTGGAAGAAAATTCAGGTGTTTCTTGCGCAAAAATTGGAGAATCTTTGAAAATTTCCACAATTTCCCCTTCCTTTGGAACAAGCTGTTGCTGCAAAAACTGGGGAAGGCTTACTTTTCCGATAAAGCATAATCCCTGCGAATCCTTTTTATCAGCCGTTACCAGCCCGATTTCTTTTGCAATTTCTCTTACCTGGGGCTTTGTGAGTTCACCAATCGGAAAAAGGGCTTTAGACAGTTGATCCTGGCTTAACTGGCATAAGAAATACGACTGATCTTTATTATTATCCTTTCCGGCTAACAAATGAAAAATTTCTTTTCCGTTCTCATCGGTTGTGGAATCTACTCTGGCGTAATGGCCGGTTGCCACTTTATCCGCTCCCAGCGACATCGCCGTCTTCATAAAAACATCGAATTTCACCTCCCGGTTGCACAGAACATCAGGATTCGGCGTACGCCCTTTCTGGTATTCGTCGAACATGTAATCTACGATTCTTTCTTTGTACAGATCACTCATATCAATTACCTGGAAAGGGATTCCAAGCTTTTGAGCGACCATTAAAGCATCATTGCTGTCTTCGATCCAGGGACATTCGTCTTCCAGGGTTACGGATGCATCATTCCAGTTTCTCATAAACAAAGCCACCACCTCGTGCCCTTGCTGCTGTAACAGATAGGCTGTTACACTGGAGTCTACGCCTCCGGAGAGGCCTACTACTACTTTCATTGTATTTCAATTTTACGAAACTCTTAACGGGAGTTCTTAGTTTGACGCTGCAAAAGTACAATTAAAAAGATTCGTAAAAAAATGATAATTTAGACATCGATAAAAACAATGTCTTATGAAAAAGCTTATTATTTCTTTATCCGTCTTTTGCTCAGGTTTTCTGTTTTCGCAGGAAGTTACAGAAATGCCGGTGCAAAATAACAACCGTTGGACGTTCGGAGGCGGGGTCGGCTTCGGCTTCGGAAGCAATAGTTATTTTAATCTTTCAGCGGCACCCAGAGTAGGGTATATGCTTACCAATGATCTTGAAGGCGGAGTGTTGGGAAGTGTTTCATGGCAGAAATCCAATGCTTACAGCTCAACCACGTTTGGAGTTGGCCCGTTTCTAAATTATTATATCGCCAGAACTTTTTTCGTAAGTGCCAATTACCAGCATTACTTCATCAATTATAAAGATAAATTTTACGATTTTAAAGCCAATGCAGACGAAGACGCTTTATATCTTGGCGGAGGCTATATGCAGAGAATCGGGAATAATTCATTTTTACAGCTGGGCCTGATGTACAATGTCCTCTGGAAAGAAAACTCTAGTATTTTTTCAAGCGGACTGGTTCCTAATATTGGTTTTGTGGTAGGACTGTAAAATTAAAATTCCCGGATCAGATTTTCCGGGAATTTCATATTAGATTGATAAATTCTTTAATATTAGTAAAAAATCATCCATGTATCGCCGCCGAGCATAAATACCGTACCATTGAACGGCTGTGCAGGGTCAGAACTTGAAACATTGGGGACACCGTTAGATGGTCCACCACATCCAATAAACATAGTAAATCCTCCAATAGGATCTCCGGCAGGAGTTCGCAGATAGAACTTGGAACCTGTCCAAGTTGTAACATTGCTGAATATGACAGGAATTTGCTGAGGAGGATTTACACCCAGGTTATACTGGGTTCCATTAAATATCCAGCCATCTATCAAAGGAGTATCCGGATAAAGCGGATTGAATGTATTCGATAAGTTAACATTTCCCTCATAATAGGCTTCAACAGCAATATTTCCGGGATCTGGAGAAGCCGGTAAAATAGGTACAGTTCCAGCAACAAGCTTAGACTCTATTAAAGGAGTACATCCTGTACTGGGGCTCCCAAGATTCGATTTCCAGATGGTGAACTCAATATTGTATTTCGACAAATTCTGCATGTGGAGGGCTTGCGCAGAAGTGAAATAAGACGTTAATCCTGCGGCTAACAATAAAAGCTTTTTCATAGTTTTAGTTTTGGGATTTGTAGTTTTGGTTCATTTGCCTGTTGTAGTCTCCATAAACCTTTACGGCCCATTTCAGGATTTTCTCCCTGTCGTTGGCCGTTTGCCGCTCGATTTCAGCCATGCTAACGCCCGAAGAGACGATAAGTTCTTTAGCGGCCGGAAGCAGAAGGTCTTTTTTTTCGTCGCTTAATTCTGCAGAGGTTCTAGGCGCAGGATTCGGTTCTTTCATCATCGCTACTCTCCTGATTTCAGCATTGAATTTTCCTATAGCTTCAGATTGACTGATTTGGGTAGCAGCAGTACTGGCTGCCGTTTCATTGGTACATGAAAAAGTGGTGATTAATGGGATGGCCATCACCAAAAGCATTTTGTTGATTCTCATATTAATTAATTTTGTCCGGTAAAATTAATCAATTTTAATAATTAATCATTGTTTAGTGAATAAAATGCATTATTTATGGTATCTAAAATAAAAAAGCACCGGAAAATTTTCCGATGCTTTCAATATGATTAAATTATTTATCTAAGACTGAGACTTTTCAGCCGCTGATTTTTTGGTTTTTGAACTTTTCCCGGCCAATCCGTCCTTAGCTTCGTTCACATCCAATACTACGGTTTCTCCTTCAGTTAATTGCTTGTTTACCAGCATTTCTGCCAATAAATCTTCAATATATTTCTGAATAGCTCGTTTCAATGGTCTTGCTCCGAAATCTTTATCCCATCCTTTTTCAGAAATGAAATCTTTGGCTTCATCCGTTAATTCAACTTTGTAGCCTAGCTTTTCAAGTCTGCTGTACAATTTGTTCAGCTCAAGATCAATGATTCTCTTAATATCGTCTTTTTCAAGAGAATTAAAGATCACGATATCATCAATTCTGTTAAGGAATTCCGGAGAGAATGCTTTCTTCAAAGCATTTTCAATGGTACTTCTCGCTCTAGAATCGGATGTGGATTTCTTGGCTGAAGTTCCGAATCCTACACCGTCTCCGAAATCTTTAAGATCTCTTGTTCCGATGTTAGAAGTAAGGATAATGATCGTATTTCTGAAGTCGATTTTTCTTCCTAAGCTGTCAGTAACGTGACCTTCATCCAGAATCTGTAACAGGATATTGAATACATCCGGGTGAGCTTTTTCAATCTCATCCAAAAGAACCACAGCATAAGGTTTTCTTCTTACCGCTTCCGTTAATTGTCCGCCCTCTTCATATCCTACGTATCCCGGAGGCGCACCCACTAATCGGGAAACCGCAAATTTTTCCATGTATTCACTCATGTCGATTCTGATTAACGATTCATCAGATTCGAATAATTCTCTGGCCATTACTTTAGCCAGCTCGGTCTTACCAACCCCGGTGGTTCCCAGGAATATAAAGGTACCGATCGGACGGTTAGGATCTTTCAGTCCGGCTCTGTTTCTCTGGATGGCTTTCACCACTTTTTTCACGGCATCTTCCTGACCGATTACTTTTCCATTCAGATTTCCATCCATTCCGGCAAGTTTATCAAGCTCATTTTTACCGACTTTCGTTACCGGAACACCACTCATCATAGAAACTACTTCTGCAACATTTTCTTCGCTAACGGTTTCTTTTTTCTCCTTCACATCTTTGTCCCACTTGTCCTGAGCTGCATTTAATTCCATTTGAAGCCTTTCTTCTTCATCTTTCAGCTTTCTTGCCTCAAGATAATCCTGAGCCTTCACTGCTTTCTGCTTCAGTTCCTTAATTTCCTCGATTTTCTTTTCAAAATCAATGATCTCAGTAGGAACTTTCATATTTTTAATATATACACGGGAACCGGCTTCGTCCATGGCATCAATCGCCTTGTCTGGTAAAAAACGGTCCGTAATATATCTTGAAGTCAGATTCACACACGCCGCAATTGCTTCCGGTGTATAAATTACATTGTGATGCTCTTCGTACTTATCTTTAATCTGATTTAGGATCTGAATGGTTTCATCGATAGAAGTAGGCTCTACCATCACCTTCTGGAATCTTCTTTCCAAAGCTCCATCCTTTTCGATGTACTGACGGTATTCATCCAGCGTTGTTGCTCCGATGCATTGAATTTCTCCTCGTGCCAAAGCAGGCTTAAACATATTGGAAGCATCAAGACTTCCTGTAGAGCTTCCTGCTCCTACGATTGTATGAAGCTCATCAATGAATAAGATTACGTCTCTGTTTTTTTCCAGTTCCGTCATGATCGCCTTCATTCTCTCCTCAAACTGCCCACGGTATTTTGTTCCCGCAACAAGACTGGCAAGATCAAGCGTAATTACTCTTTTATTGTAAAGTACCCTTGATACTTTTTTCTGCTGAATTCTCAAAGCCAGCCCTTCCGCAATAGCAGATTTACCAACACCCGGCTCCCCGATAAGAAGCGGATTGTTTTTCTTTCTACGCGATAAGATCTGAGAAACCCTTTCGATTTCTTTTTCACGGCCGATTACAGGATCCAATTTTCCGTCTCTGGCCAATGAAGTAAGATCTCTACCGAAATTATCCAGGGTAGGGGTTTTGCTTTTTGCAGAACCCAGATTTCCCGTAGGCTTTCTCATCTGCTCAAAATCTTCCCGCTCATCGTCGTCGTCGTAAGCACTCATCTGCGGTGCCTGTCCTGAATTTTTAAGCATGGTCTGGTATTCTTTTGAAACGCCTTCATAGTCAACGTCATAAGCTCCTAATATGTTTGAAGTAGGGTCCTCATATTTATAAAGAATGCCTAAAAGCAAATGAACGGTATTAATCTCGTTGCTTTTGTACTGCCTGCATTCAAGTTCAGCACGTTTTACGGCATGATCTGCCATTTTCGTGAAAGAAATATTGGTAACCTCCTCAGAAATAGGATTTAGACTTGCTGTATTTAAAGTTTCAATTTTTCTTCTGATTTGTGTTAGATCCGCATTAAGGTTTTGAAGGATTTCTTTTGCAGAGTTTTCTGTTTTTATAATACCTAAAAGTAGATGTTCTGTATTAAGAAATTCACTTTTGAGCCTCTTCGCTTCGCTCTTGCTTTGTTTGAACACCTGGCTCAAACCTTGTGAAAACTTATAATCCATAATATATCTCATTAGAATAACAGCAGCATTGCCGTTTATTCATTATCTAAATTACAAATATTTTACCAAAATTCAATAAATGACTTTATGGCAGAAAAAATTTTATTATCTTATTGAAAATGATTAAGTTTGTTGTCCTTTAAAAATTTCTCATGATTCCCGAAATTGCCACTTACATAGGATATTCCGCATCTCTGTTTATCGTATTGAGCTTTATACTGAAAGACATCAGGAAAATCAGAATCGTAAACATGATCGGCTGTATCTGCTTCGTAATCTATGGAATCTTCAGCGGTATGCTGTGGCCGGTAATCATTCCGAACGGATTGATCTGTTTTATACAAATTTACCATCTTCTGGCGGATAAAAAGAAATAATGAGGAGGAAAAAAATCATTACTTCTGCCTTCAGCAACCTGTATACTGATCAGCGAATCGAAAAGGTCTGTGGAACATTGTATGAGAACGGGTATGAGGTTGAACTGATTGGCAATGACTGGAAAGGAGCTGAAAACATGTCACGGCCTTATCCTTTTTCAAGAATTTCACTGATTTCTAAAAGTCTAAAAACCGCTTATTTTGAATTTAATTGGAAGTTATATCGACAATTAAAGGAGAAAGCGGATCGTAATACCATCCTTCATGCCAATGATCTGGATGCTTTGCTTCCAAATTATTTGCTGGCTAAGAAATTAAATATCCCGCTGGTTTTCGACAGCCATGAAATTTTTTCCGAAATGCCGGCGATCCAGGGCAAAATGTCACAAAAGCTATGGCGTTATCTGGAAAGAAAATTGGTTCCCAACGTAAAGTTGATGATTACGGCAAGCACGGGTTATGCCGCATGGTTCAAAAACAAATACGGTGTTGAGCCTCAGGTGGTTCAGAACGCTCCTCGAAAATTAGCTATGGACTGGAAGATTCCTGATAATCATCCGAAAATACTTTTGTACCAGGGAGCTATAAATCCGTTTCGTGGGATTGATAAAGCCATTCTGGCGATGAAGCATCTGGATGATGTGATTTTTAAAATAGCAGGGGACGGGCCTATGAAAGGGGAATATGAAAATTTTGTTTTAAAAGAAAATCTACAGCATAAAGTGGAATTTTTGGGCAAATTACTACCGGAAGATCTCCGGAAGGTTACACTCACTGCCGATTGCGGGATGAGCATCGAAGAAAAATGGGGGAGAGAGCTATTATTATTCTTTACCGAATAAAGTCCTGGACAGCATTCAGGCGCGCGTTCCGGTCATTCTGTCAAATCTTCCTGAAATGCAGAATATTAAACGACATTTTGACATTGGTGAAATAATAGCCAGCCACCAGCCTGAAGATATTGCACAAGCCATTCAGACTGTTTTGTCTAAAGGAAGAAAAAAATATCAGCCTGAACTTGAAAAGGCAGCCGATGTTTACTGCTGGGAAAATGAAGAAATGAAATTGCTGGATGTTTTTGAAAAAGCCTCCAAGCTTTAACTTCTGAAAATAAATGATAAATTGTTTTCAAGCATCTCCGGATTATATTATCTTTTTTAAATTGGCTATCTTTGCATAAAGAAATTAGTTTAGAATGACCATTAAAGAAAAACAGCAGGAAATCATCGATGAATTTGCGTTTCTTGAAGATTGGGAGCAGAAATACGAATATATTATTGATCTTGGAAAGGAGCTGAAAGGCCTTCCGGAAGATCGGAAAACGGAGGAGAATCTGATTAAAGGCTGCCAGAGTAAAGTCTGGATCGATGCTGAATTCCGGGACGGAAAATTATTTTTCAATGCCGATTCCGACGGAATTTTACCGAAGGGCATTGTTTCCCTGTTGGTAAGTATTTACAGCGGGCATTCCACGCAGGAAATCTTAGATTCCGATTTTGATTTTATTTCGGAAATTGGGTTACAGGAGTTTCTTTCTCCTTCAAGAGCCAATGGATTAATGGCCATGACCAAGCAAATTAAATTCTACGCAGTAGCTTATCAACTGAAGTCTTAGTTTTGACACGAATTTTAGCATATCGATTTTCTGCATTCGGTGATGTTGCGATGACGGCACCGGTCTTCCGTGAGTTCCTGGAGCAAAATCCCGAAGTGGAAATCATCATGGTTTCCCGAAAAAATTTTGAAAGCTTATTCGCTGATATTCCGAACCTTATATTCAAAGGTGTGAACCTTGATGATTATAAGGGAATCTTCGGACTGCGACGACTCGCGAACGAATTGGTACGAGAATTCAAGCCTGATATTATTGCCAATCTTCATGATGTAATCAGAACCAAAATATTGGATAAGATTTATCGGCGAAAAGGACTTAAAGTATTCAAAATCGATAAAGGAAAAGAGGAGAAAGAACAGCTTACCGATATCTGGAATCTTAACAAAGTCCAGTTAAAAAGTACGGTAGAGCGTTATGCCGATGTTTTCCGTGAAATGGGTTTTAAGGTGCAGCTTTCCCACCAATTACGTCCTGCTCCCGGCGAGAAGTCAGGAATCGGATTTGCTCCTTTTGCGCAGCACCGAGGGAAAATGCTTCCGCTGGAAAAGTCGTATGAACTGGCCAGAATTTTAGCTCAGAAGTATACTCTTTATTTTTTCGGAGGCGGAAAAGACGAAATTGAAACATTGGAAAAGTGGCAACAGGAAATCCCGAATACCTTCAGCCTGGCCGGAAAATTAAGCCTTACCGAAGAATTGAAAAAGATCTCCCAGCTGGAACTGATGATTTCCATGGACTCCGCAAACATGCACCTGGCAAGCCTGATGGGAACACGGTGTATTTCTGTCTGGGGACAGACGCATCCGTATGCCGGATTTCTGGGTTTCGGACAAAGTGAAGACGATGTGGTGCAGATCAAAGACCTTACCTGCCGGCCATGTTCTGTTTTCGGGGATAAAGAATGTTACCGGGGAGACTGGGCATGTCTGGAAGAATTGGAGGTAAAAAAGATTGTGGAAAAGATAAATTAGAACTAATCTAGAACTTATATCTTAATAATGGTTACGTTACCATCAATATTATCAAAATCATTATCTGATGTAACCAATATCCAATTATTCAATTTACATTGTTGATAATAATAAGAGTCATTAAAATCAATTTCAAAACAATCAAAAATATCTTTTAAATTTATTGAGTTAAAATTGTCAGGATACGGTGAAACTACCTTTAAGCTTAAGATTTCATTAATTAATGTTTTAGCTTCATCTAATGAATCTTTGAAATCATTCGTGCTTTTATAATCACGTTTATAGTTTGCTAATGGATTTTTAACTAATTTTTTCCACTGTTCAAATCTAAACCTTAAATAAGTATTTGAAAACTCACTTAAAAGTAAACTAGTTATTACTATTTGTGGATTATAAGATAGAAGATTCTTTAAAAAATTACTTGCTTTGCTTTGTTGAACTTTATTTAAATTTATTAATGGAGCAAATAGATTTATCCAAACATTATTATCAAAAAAATAAGTTTTATTTGATATAAATTTATAATCTTTAACGGAAATTATTTTATTTGGCATATTAAAAGGCTCTGTTTGCAGAATCTTCAAATCCTTTTTTATCTAAAAAATACTCTTTCGCTCTTTGTACAACTTTTCTAAAAAGAATTCTATCTTCTGGTGCAACATTAGTTAATTTTAAATTATTATTTAAAAAATCACCTTTATAATTTTCATACAATCTTCCAATAGCAGAATTTAAAAAAGCTGTAATCATGATAGTTATACCTTTAAAATCTAATTCTACTATAAGGTTATTTTGAAATGCAGTATTAATATTTTCAAATACTTTATTTCCATCATCTGCAGAAACTGCAAGTTCAGAATCAATAATGTCTTTTACTGATATGTGCATTGTATTGATTTTATTTTTCATGTAAATATAATTTATTCTATAAAAAAATGACTAATTTAAAATATATTTTCAAAAGAATCTTCCTCTACTAATTTGTAATGGTTAGAATCATTAAGGTTAAATGCAATATTGACCATCGTACCTTCAAAACAGTAATCCAATTCCTTAGTAATAACATTTCCATTAGCAAACTCATAAAATCCATCAGAGGATATAACTTGTATTTTCCCTCTATTTTTTTTAATAAATTCGAAAATAACAGCTAATCCCAAACCTCCTGGATTGCTTCCTGTTTTAGTTGTGTTTCCCATCTGCATTGCCCAGTAAATTGCATATTTTGCTTTAATATCTCTATTAAAAAAAATCGAAACATTTTCTTTAATATTTATACCTTTGTCTACAATTGTAAAATGTAAAGGTTTATTAGTTTTATTAGGAAAAAACTGGCCGCATATATGTATATATTCACATTGGCCATGTGTTCTAGCATTTTCATACAATTCAAATATATTTTCTGTAATCTTTTTTCCTAACATTTTACTATGCGAAGGAAAGTCAACTTTATTTAATAATTGTTCTTGAATATATTTATTAAATTCTTTGTCAGAATATGGGCTAAACTTTTTATAAACCAATGTTGTATCATAACTATCATAAGCCTTTGTATATCCATATGGAAGCAGAAATTCATTCTTTCTTAAAATATTTAATATTCTACTATCAATATTAGATAGGGTTATCGTATTGTTATTATTTTCTAAATACTCAAATACTGCACCAAAAATAGCACATAAATTAGCTTCAAAAAATCTAACATTTTTAAAATCAAATATTATAATAGTATTACTACAGTCTTTTAAATTTTGCATTAAGGATGCAAGATAGTTGTATCCATAAAATTCACTTTTAATATTATTAGGTAATAAAATATTCATTATTTATTTTATTATCAAAACTAATAAATTATTTAATATTACCCTTCCCAATTCAACTATAGCAAAGATAAAAGTGTAAAGCGTCAAAACTTGACGTAAAATATTTTTTTATTTAAAAGAGTTGATTTTTTATTAAAACAAAAAAATCTCCCTTAAAAAAGAGAGATTTCTGTGGGTCCTGAGGGATTCGAACCCCCGACCCTCTGGGTGTAAACCAGATGCTCTGAACCAACTGAGCTAAGAACCCGAATTTTTTTGAAAGGTTTCGTTTCCTTTTCTGTGGGTCCTGAGGGATTCGAACCCCCGACCCTCTGGGTGTAAACCAGATGCTCTGAACCAACTGAGCTAAGAACCCTCTTTATCGTTGTTTCCTCGATTAGAGTGGTGCAAATATACGACTTATTTAGAAATCTCCAAATTTTTTTCTAAAAATTCTCCTACAACAAAGTTGCTTCCGCCGATAAAAATCATTTCTTCATTTCTACATTCCTCTTTTGCAGAAAGATACGCTTCCTGCACCGAATCGAAAATTTTATAAGAAATTTTTGCCTGTACCAGTAAATCTTCGTACTCCTGAGGCGGTCTTCCCCTATGGATAGCCGGTTTTGCAAAATAAAATGTGGCATTGTGAGGTAAGATCTTCATCACATCATCGATCTTCTTGTCATTCACAAAACCTAAAATAATGTGTTTGTACTTATCGATAGAATTTAACTGTGAAAAAACATATTCCAATCCGGCCTGGTTGTGCCCTGTATCGCAGATGGTAAGCGGATCTCTGGAAAATTCAAACCAACGGCCGATAAAACCGGTATTTTGATGGACATGTAAGAGTCCTTCTTTAATATTATCATCCGAAACAGGATAATGTAAGTTTTTTAACTCTTCAATTAAAGCCAGCACCACCTTGATGTTTTTCTGCTGATAGTTTCCCTTCAGATCAGATTTTAATGAGGTCTCCAATAAAGAAGCATCAATAAAAGGCGCGTGCTCATTCTCTGCTTTATCTTTAATGATTTTTTTCACCGTTTCGTTTTCATCTCCTGAAATAATGGGAGTATGAGGCTTTACAATTCCTGCTTTTTCAGCCGCAATTTCTTCAATGGTATCGCCTAAAATATTCTGATGATCCAACTGAACGTTGGTAATCGCCGAAACCAGCGGTCTGATAATATTGGTTGAATCCAGTCTCCCGCCTAAACCCACTTCAATGATGGCAAAATCAACCTGCTGCTGATAAAAATATTCGAAAGCCATAATCGTGGTAAACTCAAAAAAAGAAGGGCGGATGTCATCCGGCAGGCTTTTTAGCTTTTGAATAAAATTAAAAACAAATTCCTTATCGCAATTGTTGCCGTTTACCTTAATGCGTTCTGTAAAATCAATAAGGTGGGGAGAATTATAAAGGCCTACTTTATATCCCGCTTCCTGCAGGACAGAAGCCAGCATGTTGCTGGAAGAACCTTTGCCGTTCGTACCTCCGATGTGGATGCATTTTATTTTTTCCTGCGGGTTTCTAAAAAAACCGCAAAGTCTTTCAATATTATCCAGCCCGGGCTTATAGGCTTTCTGCCCGTCGGTCTGGTAATTGGGAGCCTGTACAAAAAGCCAGTCAACAGCTTCCCGGTATTGTTCCTGAGTCATGATACAAAATTCTCAAAAGTTTTTTAAAAAGAAATACTAAAGTGTAACTTTTTTATATTTACTTCGTCTAATAGGGAAAAATATTTCTATGAAAAGAGTTTTGACTATTGTTTTGGGATTAACGTGCCTGGCTGTCAATGCCCAGAAAAAATGGTCTTTGAGAGAGTGCATGGATTATGCGACCGAGCATAATCTTCAGGTGATCCAAAATGAATATTCAAAACAGGTGCAGGATCTCAACCTTAAAATTGCGAAAAAGAATTACCTTCCGTCCGTTTCGGCAAATGTCGGAAATACGGTGAGCTTTGGGCAAACCTCTTTCGGTACAGGAAGTTTAAGGAACGATCGTTTCAGCAACAGTGCCAATCTGGGTGCGGATATTTTGGTTTTTAATTACGGAAGATTAGAGAAAACGGTAAGAAAAACAGAATTTGATGTAGAAGCCAGCCAGTACGATATTGAAACGATTAAGAATGATATTTCACTCCAGATTGCCCAGCAATATTTAACAACATTACTCAATAAAGAAATTGTAAAAATTTCGCAGGCTGCCGTAGAAAATGCCCAGAAGCAGTATGACCGATCAAAAATCACGACAGAAGTTGGAACAACTGCCCAGACGGTACTGGCCGAGGCCGAAGCAGGGCTTGCACGAGAAAAACAAAACCTGAAAACGGCAGAAATTAATGTGGGAAGGAGCTTATTTGCATTGGCTCAGCTTTTACAGCTTCAGGAATATAAAGATTTTGATGTGGAAAATGTCGATATTCCGGATCAGCTTGCTCCTCAACTGAAAGGAGTAGATGAAGTGCTGGCGACCGCTTATGAAAATCAGCCTCAGATCAAAGCAGCAGAAAGCCGGATCAAATCGGCGGTTGTCCAAACCGAAATTAATAAGACCGCTTTTTGGCCTACTTTGACGGCAAGTGTAGGAATTGGATCTTTCTATAACAATCTGTTGAATACCAATAATACCGGATCATCACTTTTCTACGTACAAGAGCAGGGATTCTTTTCCCAATATAAAGACAATTTTGGCCAGCAGGCGGCTGTATCTTTAAATATCCCGATTTTTAATAAAGGAATCACAAAACTTCAGGTAGAGCAATCAAAAGTAAATGAGAATATCGCAAAAGTTACGCTGCAGCAACAGAGGCAGGTGATCCGCGAAAATGTTCAGAAGGCACAGTTTGATGTAGATGCCAATTATGAAATTTACTTGTCTGCCGTTCAGGCCGAAAAAAGTACCAAGCTGGCACTGGACTTTGCAGATAAAAGCTATGCCGCAGGAAGATCAACGATCTATGATGTGAACATTGCAAGAAACAACTACGCCAATGCCCAGGGATCTGTGGCACAGGCCAAATATAATTATGTTTTCAGTCTTAAATTGCTGAATTTCTACGCAGGAATTCCGTTGAGTTTATAAAAATGTCAATCCAAACCCTAGAAAAATACTTACCTCAAAATACCCTTCAATATTTAAAGATATGGTTTGCAGATTATTACATCCATATTAAAATAACGCGTAACCGGGATTCAAAACTGGGTGATTATCGGAAGCTTCCTGATAACTCGCATGAAATTACCCTCAATTCTACATTGGTTCCGCAGCTTTTTTTCTTTGTATTAACCCATGAGCTTGCGCATCTTATTGCATTCGAAAAGTACGGGCGGAGAATTTTGCCGCATGGCAACGAATGGAAAGACACCTTTAGGAAGATGCTGTTGCAGAGTCTTGAAGTATACGAAGAAGATTTAAGGCCAATTATCATAAAATTTTCAAAATCTCCGAAAGCCAATTTTATGGCCAGCCCCGAGCTGGTAAAATATTTTCATATTGAAAAGCAGGATGATAAACTCGTTTTTATCGAGACCTTACAGAAAGGGGATTTTTTTATTTACCGAAATGAAAAGTATGTTTTAGAGGGTCTGATTAAAAAAAACTATCTTTGTAAACACCTGGCTACGGGAAGAAAGTATTCTTTCAAACCATTGGCAAGGGTAGAAAAATATACTTAAGAATGTTACAATCAGATAGATATTGTGTAATTATGGCAGGAGGAATCGGCAGCAGATTCTGGCCTATGAGTACACAGAAATTTCCGAAGCAGTTTCAGGACATTTTAGGAGTCGGGCGTACCATGATTCAGCAGACCTATGACAGAATCAGTAAAATTATTCCCAACGAAAATATATTTGTCATTACCAATAAAGAGTATGTGGAGCTTTCGCATCAGCAGCTTCCAGAAATCCCACAGGATAATATCGTAGGAGAACCGTTGCTGAAGAATACTGCGCCCTGCAATCTTTATATGGCGAACAAAATTGCCGGAATTAATCCGAATGCAACAATGATCGTGTTACCGGCGGATCATTTGATTTTAAAAGAAGAAACCTTTCTTGAAAAAGTAAAGCTGGCTTTTGATATTGCCTCTGACAACGAATACCTTATTACATTGGGAATTACTCCGACAAGGCCGGATACAGGCTACGGATACATTCAGTTTGTCGATAAGCATGATTCTGAATATTATAAAGTAAAAACGTTTACGGAAAAGCCCATTCTTGAAATTGCAAAAAGTTTTCTTGAAAGCGGTGATTTTCTTTGGAATGCCGGAATTTTTATCTGGAATGTTAAAAGCATCCATCACGCTTTTGAAACCTATCTTCCTGAAATGACCCAGCATTTTATGGCTTGTGAGTATAATGCAGGCAGTGAAAAAGACTGTATCGAACTCATTTATCCGAAAGTTCAGAAAATTTCTATCGACAACGGAATTCTGGAAAAAGCGACGAATGTCTATGTCATTCCAGCCGATCTGGGATGGAGCGATCTCGGAACCTGGACTTCCGTATACGAGAATGCAGACAAAGATGAAAATTTTAATGCTTTAAAAGCCAAGCAGCCTATTCTCACCTATAATGCAAAAGGAAATGTTATACGGATGAAAAGCAATAATAAAGCAGTGATTATCGATGGATTGGAAAATTACATTATCGTAGATACGGATAAAGCCTTGCTGATCTGCCCCAGAGATCATGATCAACTGATAAAAGATTATGTGCTCGATCTGAAAAACCTTAAGAAAGGAGATCGGTTCATATAAAATAATCCGCGGGTTTTCTGCGTTCTTTTACTATGTTTAAACTTACCACCAAATTTCATATTGTTATTTTTCTGTTTTTGGGATTTCTTGTATTTTCTCAGGAAAAAAAGCAGTTTTCCAGTGTTTCGGGCCTCTTACAGAGAATTGTTCCGAATATGAAGATCGATTCCTGGCTATTGGTTCATAAAAGCTATGGCAAGGATAATGTTTTAAAGCAGGTAGGCACAGTAAAAGATTATAGCTCTCCATCTTCAGGATTTAATATCGGAATTGCAGAAGAGGATGAGTTTTATTACATTGTATATTCGGCGGGAGGAAAGACTGAATACGTTACCGATCTTGACGGACTAAAAAGGTTTATCGGTAAGGCGGATGATGTTCAGGAAGCGGCAGTTCTTGCCGCGACAGACGGATATATTATCGATGAAGAATTCAAAGATATGGCCGGCAATTATTACGAAGATAAGTCAAACTATTATCTGGATCTGGGAAAGCTAACCTCAACGGAATGCCCTTATCAGAAAAAACATTACACTTTAACGGTCGGTAAATCTTCAGGAACCATTACCGATGTAAAAGACAACGGTGCTTATATAGAGCTCTATAATAAGAAATGCACCAACAACCCGAGGCTTTTAAAAATCGAGAAAAAAGAAGAACCAAAAGATGAGCCCAAAAAGAAACCTTCAAGATCCGCAAAAAGGCGCTGATTTCTATGAAACAGAACGTCTGATTCTCCGCCCGATGTCTTTGGAAGATGCCGAATTTATCCTGGATCTATACAGCAGGCCGAAATTTATTCAATTTATTGGAAACCGCAATCTGAAGACGGTTGCCGATGCGGAAGACTATATCAGAAACAGATTTCTTTCTCAATTTAAGAAATTGGGCTACGGAAATTATGTGATGATTACAAAAGAAGGAAACCATAAGATCGGCGGAGTGGGAATTTTCGAAAGAGAAGGGTTGGATGTCGTCGATATCGGGTTTTCTTTACTGGACGAATTTGAAGGAAAAGGGTATGCCTATGAAGCAGCTTCAAAGATAAAATCGGTCGGAATGGATGAATTCGGCTTAACCAAAATTTCCGCGATCACCACACAAGATAACTTCTCTTCTCAAAAATTAATTGAAAAGCTAGGTTTACAATTCCGAAAACTGATTACCATTCCAAACGATACGGAGGAATTAAGGTATTATGAAACGGAATAATTTTATTTACTGCCTGAAAATAATCTTTTAATTTTGTTTTCCGGCTTTGTATAGTAAACCGGAATCAGATTATGCTTCCAGGATCTGGGCCGCATGATCTTTCGTCTTCACTTTATCAATCACCTGGGTACAGATTCCGTTTTCATCAAAAACAAAAGTCGTTCTAACGATTCCCATAAATTCCCTGCCCATAAATTTTTTCAGCTGCCATACCCCGAATTTTTCGATGATGTCGCGGTTTTCATCAGCGATAATATCAAATGGCAGTTCAAATTTGGTACTGAAACTTTTCTGGCTTTTCACAGGATCAGCGCTCACGCCCAACAGTTGGAATCCCTGGCTTTTCAGCTCCGAGTAATGATCCCGTAGATTACAGGCTTCCGCAGTACATCCGGGTGTATTGGCTTTAGGATAGAAAAAAACCACCAGCTTTTTGCCGATGAATGATTTTGAATCTATCGTAGCACCGTCCTGATTTGTTCCTTCAAATTGTGGCAATTTATCTCCGATTTTCAACATAATGATTTATTTTTGTTCAAATTTAATAGTTACATGACAAAAAAGCAAAGAGCCGAAACCGTTCTTACAGAATTGGAAAAATTATATCCGCAGGTGCCTGTACCACTCGACCATACCGATCCGTTTACGCTATTGGTTGCGGTCGCCCTTTCTGCGCAGACTACGGATAAAAAGGTGAATCAGGTAACGCCCGAGCTTTTCCGGGTCGCCGGAACACCCCAAAGGATGGCGCGTCTGGAAGTTTTTGAAATCAAAGAACTGATTAAAGAGATCGGGCTTTCCAACCAGAAGGCTAAAAATCTGAAAAGAATGGCCGAGCTGCTGCTGGAAAAACATGATGGAGTAGTGCCTCAAACTTATGAAGAACTGGAAGCATTACCGGGCGTGGGACATAAAACCGCCTCTGTAGTGATGAGCCAGGCTTTCGGATTTCCTGCTTTTCCGGTAGATACGCATATTCATCGCTTGATGACAAAGTGGAAGCTGACTTCGGGTAAAAATGTGGTGGAAACAGAAAAAGATGCAAAATCCCTCTGGCCGGCTACTGCCTGGAATAAGCTGCACCTTCAGATCATTTACTACGGCAGGGAATATTCTCCGGCCCGTGGAAGCGGAGAAAAGGATTTCATTACCAAAATGCTGTTCGAAAAATAGTTACTTTCTTCTGCAGCAATCTGAAACAATCTTAAAGGTTGCCTGAAGGGTATGGCTATTCAACATCCAGCAGCCTACGGTGATAATTGATCTGCCCCAGGTGATAGCCCAAATGCCCGAAAAGATGAATCAGGAAATATCCTGTCGTCATTTTGTATCCTAACGATTCCAGAGGAAATTCTTGTTCAAGATCTGCTGCGGACAATTTTTCCAGTGAGCGGTTTATGGTCTCAATGGTGCTGTCAATTTGCCCGATCAATTCCGTTCTGGGAATATCCTTCTGCGAAAATTCCAGCTCCCTGTTTCTTACATAGTCTGAATTTCCAAGAATTGCGCCGACAAAATGATTGAGGTTTCCGACAAGGTGAAGGCAAAGATTCCCTGCGGAATTTGAAATATTTTTGTCTATTTGCCAGATTACCTCTTCATTCCGGTACGCTTCTATTTCTGTTTTTAATTTTGTTAAATCCCTGACGAAAAGAGATTGCAGACTTTGTATCATATTGTATATTTATTGATTTTTTAAAGCTAAAATTGTGTCGTAAAGTTTGCGGAGTCCTCTGGTTCCCATTCCTCCGTAATCTCGTATGGTTTTCACTTTTAAATGATCATAAGTAACCTTCAGATGGGTAGTTCCTGCATCGGAATAAGATACATTGTACTCGTCATGAAGATTTTCAAAATCAATATAATTTAACAGGTCAATAATTTCTTTAAACTTCTCTTTTGAAAGCTTGGAAGAATAAACGTGGGAATGATCATCTTTAGTAACCGTCCAGGCGATATCCCGGTTTGAGACTATTTCTATTTTGGTATTGGAATTAATCCAGTGCGAGCCTCCCATTTCAAATTCTATTTCTAAAATATGATGTCTTTGGACATCAGGATTTTCTTCAATAAAACTCCCGTTCTTGTAAATCAACCCTTGTTTTATTAATTTACTCAGATTTCCATATCGATCAAGTATTTTTATGCTGTAATATGTTATCTTATTATTGTTTGGTATAGCAAAAGAGCACTGCTCGTAAAGATTACCCATGCTTAAATTTTTCAATTCAAAAGAATTACCGGTGTCTAGGATGTAAACCGTTTCAGGTCCATTATAAGTATTTCTTGTTATCAGCAGATCTGTTAATCCATTAAGATCAAAATCGGCTTTCCACCAGGCTTTTTGCGGTTTTAAACTGTCGTTGATCACATTACAGTACCAGTCGTACTTAAGTTTATCTTCCAGACTCAAACGATAATTAATTTTATTTTTTTCATTATTAACAAAATTTTCAACATCTTCTGCTGTTATCAATGAGTCAATGCGGTTAAATTTTTGAGATTTAACATTCGATAAAAGACACAAAAATAGAATGGCAAAAAACAGTCTGTTCATAATTAAGTGTAAAGCTAAACAAAAAGCCACGATTTACTTCGTGGCTTTCCTTTTTTAATGAGGAATTTCTTCCGTTAAAATTTCATTTCCGGCTTTGTCATAATACATGCAGGTATATGCATTAAGATCAACGATCCATTTTTCAACTCCAGTTGCGGCGCAGTCTTCACAAAACTTCATATAATCCGTTTCCCCTTTCTGGTGGCTTTTCAACTGCCGTATAAATGTATCTTGATCCGTTTCATCGGCGACGGTCAGCTCAGCATATCTGGGCTGTGATTTCGTCCTGAAACCGTTTTCTCCGAAATATTCGGTATGGCTGTCTTTCACCCAGGTTTCGAAAGACTGTACGCCGAGTTGTTTTATTTCTTCAATATAATCCGGAAAATCGGCTCCGGATTTTACTTTAGCATGTGCGGTTTCAATTTGTTCTACGGTAAACATCTGTTTATGAGTTATTAGTAATAAAATTACTTCTGTTTTTTCGCCCAGAGCTCCATTTTCCGGTTCAGGACATCGAGAGGAAGGCATCCCTGGCTCAGTACTTCATCATGGAATTTTGCCAGGCTGAACTTGCTGCCCAGTTCTTTCTGGTACTTTTCCCTCAATTCCCGGATTCTCAATGAACCGATTTTATAGCCCAAAGCCTGTCCGGGCATGGCCATGTATCTTTCCACTTCGGCCGTGGCTCCGGCTTCATCATAGGAAATATTGCTGAGGAAATATTGGATAGCCTGTTCCCTGGTCATTCTTCCGGTATGAATGCCGGTGTCCACGACTAATCGTACGGCTCTCAGCATTTGGTCGCTCAGGTAGCCCATTTTCTGGTAAGGATCGGTATAAAGACCAAATTCAGGACCGAGGGTCTCACAGTAATGTGCCCAGCCTTCACCGTAGGCTCCGAACCATCCGAATCTCATAAATTTAGGAAGCCTGGTATTCTCCTGTTGCAGGGAAACCTGGTAATGATGTCCGGGAATGGCTTCGTGCAAAAACAGCGATTCCATACCGGAGGTTACATTGAATTTGGCAGGATCGGGAAGGGGAACATAAAAAATTCCGGGTCTTTTCCCGTCCGGTGTTCCCTGGATGTATTCCGCACTCGCACTGGCCTCGCGGAACTTTTCCGTCTGCCTGATCTCAAAACCGGTTTTGGGAGTCACCGAGAACATGGTTTTCAGTTTCGGGGTGATTTTCGTTAAAATCCCATTGAAAGCATCCAATACTTCTTTTGAAGTTTTGTAAGGCATGGCTTTGGGATCTGTTTTTACATAATTGATGAATTCTTCCAGCGTTCCGGTAAAGCCCACCTGCTGTTTTACCTTTTCCATTTCAGCACGGAGCATGGCTACCTGCTGAAGCCCGATTTTATTGATTTCCTCAGGCGTTTTATTGGTTGTTGTCCAGCTTTTTGCATAATACCGGTAAATTTCTTTTCCGTTCGGCAGGCTGTTATAGCCATCTGTATCCCTTGCTTTAGGCAGGTATTCGTTTTCCAGGAAATCACCCATTTTGGTATAAGCAGGAATGATTTTCTGGGTAACAGCATCTTTGTATAGCTCTGTAAATCTGTCTTTTTGCTCTTTGGTAAAATCTTTCGGGAATTTCCTGATCGGGCCGAAGAAAATATTTTTATCCGGATCTGTTGTGGTGATCTCTTCCGCTCTCATTTGCGGAATCATTTTTACCACCAGCTTTTTCGGCAGAACCATCTTATTATTAATGCCCTCCCTGAAATTTTCTGTAGCGGCTTCCATCAATTCCGGGAATTTCTCCATTCTTTTCAGCCAGTCGTAATAATCTTTTTCGGTTTTAAAGGGCTGGCTCCCTTCTCCGCTTCCGTACAGCGGAAAATTCAGCGGAAGCCCGCCAAACTGGGTAAAAGGGATATATTCCGGATGATAATAAGAAGCCTGGATTTTATCTTCCAGGGTAAAATTCAGCACATCATAAACCACTTTATTTTCGTCGGAAAGATTTTTATAGTCTACATTTTCGAGCTGCTTCTGCACCGAAGTGTAAAAAGCCACTTCTCCGGAGATGAAATCTTTGTCGATATTAATAGGCAGCTGGTCATTATACCTCAGGTCTCCCTGGGAAGTTGCTTCCAGCGGATATAATTTCAGATACTGTTCGTAGTAATTGGAGGCAATGGAATCTAAATTAGACGGCGTTACTTTCGTCAAAGGCGAATCCGACTTCTTGCAGGAAGCAAGTCCGGCAATCAGGCTGAATCCTATAATTCCTTTTGCTAAAATATTTTTCATTTTTCAGAATTCTTTATCAAACAAATGTAATATTTAAAACAGAAAGTCGGAAAGATTATTTGCAATCATCCGGGTGTTTTATATTTAGGCGTCAGGTCTTGGATTTATCTTTTATATTCAGTGCTTTCCCGGATTTTATCAGGAAAATATACAGCCGTAATGAATTATCAATGATTTTCCTAAAAATAGTTTCAAAAAATTTTTCACATTCAATCTATTTTTTATCTTTGTTGAAAACGTTTAACAATCATAGTATTACAGCTCTTTTTTTTAAGAAATAATGAAAGGGATTTTAAAAATTTACCATCCGGAGGAAACGCTAAAGTACAATATCAGAAACACTTATTGTAAAGCGGTTTACAGCAACCAGCAACATTTACTAGAGGTTGAGATTATCACGGATGACGGGTTGGATCATGTAGAAGATGATTCTTTGCAGTATAACTTTCCACAGCTTTCTCTTGAGGTTTTCGATTTTCCTATCGATTCTGCGGAGATTGAGGGAAAAACCATTACCATTAATGATTCAGATGAGGATACCTACACGGAGGTAGACCTATTTGATGATGAAGATGCCTTTATTTACGACAATGAGCTTCAGTTCGAAAAAAATGAGGAAGGTGAGCTTCAGGTGATCTGGAAAGGGACAATCGACGACTTCTACACAGGTTCGGAAACACCGATTCCTTTCAGGCTGAAATGCGAGTTTAAGCAGGAGGAAATTGAGATCGACGAGGATTAATTAATCTTCTGCCATATCCATCATATTCAGATTTCTTTTCAAATGTATTTTTGGAAAGAAATCTGCTGTTTTATGGAAGAACAAAAATTAAGTTGTTTTTAAGTAATTTTTAAGGCTTCAATTCATAATATTCCATTATTTTTGTCGTTACAACTTTTATAAAAATACACATTAATGCTGTTAACGGAACTTACTCAGATTTTATTTGCCCAGGCCGCGGTGCCATCGGTGGCGGCAGAAGATTTAGAATTCTCATTTTGGAAAATCATGTTCCACGGAGGCGCTTTCGCTAAGATAGTGATGGTAACCGTGTTACTGCTTGGTGTATTTTCCGTGTACCTTTTCTTTGAGCGCTTTTTCTTTATTAAAAGGATAACGTCAAAAACGGATTCCAATTTCATGGATAATATCGAAGACTTTATCCGGGAAGGAAAGATGGAAGCTGCCCTGGATTACTGCAAAAGGCAGAATTCTCCGGAAGGAAGGATCCTGGAAAAGGGAATTTCAAGACTGGGGCGTCCGGTTTCCGATATTGTAAGCGCGATGGAATCCCAGGCACAGGTGGAGGTAGCCAATATGGAGAAAAACCTAAACCTATTAGCCGTAGTTCCGAGTATTGCGCCGATGTTAGGGCTTTTGGGAACGGTAATCGGGATGATTATTGCATTCTTCAACCTGTCGCATGCCAGCGGATCTTTCTCTCCGAAAACATTGTCTGAAGGGATCTATACGGCATTAGGACAAACGGCAGTAGGACTTGCTGTAGCAATCCCGGCCAACTTCTTCTACAATTTATTATTAACGAGAATTGATAAATTTGTATTGAAAGCCCAGAATATGTCGGGAGAATTTTTAGACCTTATCAATAAACCTTTATAGTTTTAAAGGTATCAGACTAAAAAATTAAAGATGAAAATTCAGAGAAGAAATAAAGCAAATCCGGAATTCAGTCTGGCAGCGATGACGGACGTTATCCTGCTGATGCTGATCTTCTTTATGGTAACTTCTTCGGCTGCCAACCAAAGCGCGATCGATGTGAAATTACCAAAAGCAGATACTGCAGCCGATAATATTCCGAATCCTTTGGTCGTAAGTGTAAAGCCTGACGGATCATATTACGTGGACGATGTTCCTGTGAAGAATGGCGAGCTGGAACAAACGGTTGTGAATAAATTAACCAACCAGACCAATAAATCCTTCACCATCCGGGCAGACGAAAATACCCTGCATAAAGATGTGGTTTTTGTGATGGAAATCGCCGAAAAGCATAAATTCAACATTGCGATTGCAACCGTTAAAGATAAATAACACTTCCGTAAGATCGGGAAATATCATTTTAAAATGAGAAGCCATATTATAAGCAAAGACGAGCAAAACAGAGACCGGGTAAAAAGCGCACTGCTTTCTGTCCTTATCTGGTCTGCCATTCTTCTGTTTGTATTTTTATATAAATTAAAGCCTGAACTGGATCAGCAGCCGGAAGTCGTGACGACCATGCTCGTGAATTTTGGGGACAACAGAAACGGAAACGGGGTGGAAGAACCTGCCGATCAGCCGGGAAGTCTTGCTGCTGCCACGGAAGAAGTAAGTACCGAGCCCACCGAAACAGCCGTTCCCGAAACAAAAACGGTCATTCAGCCCGAACCGCAGCCTGAAACCAGGAAATCAGACGCGAAAGATAAAATCATCACCGGAAACAATGCTAAAGTTTCCGTTCCTAAAAAAGAAGAGTCCAAGGCAGATAACAAAAAAACATCTACCAGCACGTCCGCCACTAAAAATACCAAGAAATCCGGGGCAACAACTGCCAATTCCAAAACAGGAAATGGTGACGGAAAAGGAAATGCTGCTATCGGAAACCTCATCAGAGGGCGCGGTACGAAAGCAGGAAGCCAGGGTGACGGTACCGGAATAGGAAATGCGGGAGATCCTTTGGGCGGCGACGGAAACGGGGACAGCAAAGTAGGAATCGACAGAAGGCTGGTGGGATTCATCCCGGGAACGATGGGAAGAGGAGGTGCACAACCGGCCAACAACTGTACTGCCAGCGGAACCATTACCATTGCTTATACAGTAGATAAAGCAGGAAATGTAGTTTCAGCAAGAAGATCGGGAGGAACGTCTGATCCCTGCATTACTTCCAATGCCGTATCGTGGGTAAAGAAATACGTAAAGGCCGAGAAAGCCAGTGTATCCTCTACCGGAACCTATAAAATTACATTTTAAGCCTAATAAAGGGCTGGATGATGGAAGCAGGAGGCTGGATGTTTTTATGATCAAAGGTCTTAGACAACAGTATTGTTGAAATCCTGATTCAATGGTTGGGTTCTTTGTTCTTTATTAAATGACTGAAATTAATTGAAAATTATTCATACAAAATACAAAAGCACTTTATTCAAGTGTTTTTTTTATTTCTGATATTCTGTTGATGACCGGAAGCGCAAAAATTCCGCTGGTCTGAAGATAAAGTTCATAAAAGGTTTTTGCTTTGTCCAGAAAGCCTGTGTTGGCTTCTGTTTTTCCTTTAAAATAAAAAAGATTTCCCAGCATTTCGTAATAATCCTTGTGGTCCCTTTCCTGCCTTTCATTAACGATCTCAATAATTTCTTCCTTTGATTTTGATGAAAGCGTAATGGAATCAAACTTAAAAATATCCCGCATCAAAGAATCGAAATCCAGTTCTTTCTGCATTAAGCTTTCTTCGGGTTTGTCTAAAATTAGTTTTTCCAATGCCTGGCTCAACTGGCGGATTAGTCTTAATGTAAATTCTTTATCTGTGATCATAATGGTTTAAAATTTAAAGTTTATTATTTTACGGTTAATTGATTTATAGGTTCAGACTTTAAACATTGAATCTTGAACCTTGAATTTCTATGCAAAAAACAAATAAGCCAATGCAATAGATGTAATGATTCCCACCAGATCGGCCAGAAGCATGGCAATTACGGTGTATCTCGTATTCTTTACGGCTACGGCCCCGAAATAAACGGCAATCACATAAAAGGTCGTATCTGAGCTTCCCTGAAGAACGGCTGCCAGTTTTCCCTGAAAACTATCTGCTCCGAAAGTGGTCATCGTGTCAACCATCATTCCACGCGCTCCTGAACCGGATAATGGTTTGATCAGGGCTGTTGGAAGTCCATCTACAAACCTTGGATCAAAATGAGCCACATTGGCAACCCACTTCATTCCGTCGATAATGACATCAAAAACACCTGATGTTCTCAGCAGGGAAATAGCGATCAGCATTCCGACCAGATAAGGGATAATCTTCACGCAGGTCGTAAAACCTTCTTTTGCCCCTTCGATGAAGGCATCAAAAACATTGATTTTCTTATAGACCGCGCCAATAACGATCGCCAGAAAAATAAAGAGAATCAATCCGTTGCTCAGCACTTTACTAAAATCATCCAGCTCGTCTTTGCTTAATTGAGTCAAGTATAAAACCAATAACGCAATAACGGCTGAGATTCCGCCGACATAGGCAATAACAACCGGCCTTAATAAATTGATCCTCTGATACAACGAAACAATAATCATCGCCGCCAAAGTGGCTGCAAAAGTTGCAATCATACAGGGAAGAAAAATATCAGTCGGTGTTTTTGAACCCATCGAAGCACGGATGGCAATAATAGAAACCGGGATCAGCGTCATTCCCCCTGCATGAAGGCAGAGGAACATGATCTGAGAATTGCTTGCCGTATCTTTATTCGGATTTAAGGTTTGAAGGCTTTCCATGGCTTTTAAACCAAATGGGGTAGCTGCATTATCCAGACCGAGCAGATTCGCACTGAAATTCATCAGCATATGCCCGAAGGCGGGATGGTTCTTGGGAATATCCGGAAACAATTTAGAGAAAAAAGGCTGAATTAAGCGGCTCAGCAAATTGATTCCTCCCGCTTTTTCCGCAATGCTCATGAATCCCATGAAGAGCGTCATAATTCCAATTAAGCCCAGGCAGATCTTTACTGCCGTTTCCGAAGTCCCGATCACACCGTCTGCTTCCTGAACCCTGTAAACCCGCACGTCCTGCTTTAAAGAATCGGTTTTATAATGAATTCTGCTGTCTGCAAAATCAGGTTTTTTCATTAAACTGTCGCGTACAACCGGAGCAAGCGAAGTCATTTTTTGTGTAGCGATCTGCACCGTATCACCGCCTTTTCCTACGACCATATCGTTGAAAATGGTTTTGTAGTGGCTTGACGAAATATACTTTATACTGGCAATGGCAATGGCAACGATAATAAATGCCGACCAAATTCTGCTGAGAACCATCTGATAGAATTAATATGGGTTAAACTTATCAAAAAAACTTCAGATTACAAAAATTGTCAATGGTCAATTCCTAATGGTCAATAGTGAATTTTCGGCTGGTTTGAAATTCACTTGCGCAGCAAGATTCACCATTCACTTTGTCAATGGTCAATTTCCTTCGGAGTCAATGGTCAATTTTACCGTAGTTTAACATTGACTTGCGCAGCAAAATTGACTGGCAGGACGAAATTTCACCATTCGCTTTGTCAATAATCAATTTCCTTCGGAGTCAATGGTCAATCTTAACGCGGTTCAAAATTCACTTGCACAGCAAAATTGACTAGCGGAGCGAAATTCACTATTCACTTTTTCAATGGAGTTCAAATTCACCTGCGCAGCAAAATTGACTTGCACAGCAAAATTCACCGTTCACTTTTCACTTCTCGTCAAGATAGACCAGGAATCCCTTAAAATCATCATCCGTATTTTTAAGCACTTTGGCATCCTGCATTTTCTTTTCCAGGCCATCGATGAAAAAGCTCTTTTCAAAAAACTGACGGTGGACGCCTTTCAGCATTTCCATAAAGTAATCCATTCCGATCTTATTGTTGTGGAGATCCATCTTGGTTTCCAGCGGTTTGTTTGGGAATAGTTCTTCGTGGAGGTCGGTAATTCTTTTACAGAATTCCAGCGCTTTTTTCGGCGATGAGACCTTGCAGCAGTACATCATAATAAAGCAGCACCAGAGCGCATGCCTGAAAGCGTTTCCGATGCCATTGGTAGAAGCGGTTTCAGGGAATTTTTTCTGTGCAATAGTATATGCCTTCAGAGTTGCATAAAAGCTTAATAAGGAAAAAACGGGATGGGGAAGGACAAGCCTTAAAAGACGCAGAATCTTTTTAAAGCTCATGCTCCGGATCGTACTAAAGAATATTTTAAAAGTCCTCATTAATAAAAATCTCTCCCGGATAGAGAGAGATTAATGTATTTTGTTAGATATTGTTAGGCTTTGGAGGTCAACAAATTTATTGTTTTGGAAACGGTGTTTCTGATGTCCGTTCTTTTTACAATAAAATCTACGAAACCTTTTTCCTGAAGGAACTCCGAAGTCTGGAACCCTTCCGGTAAATCTCTACCGATGGTTTCACGGATAACCCTTGGCCCTGCAAAACCGATCAGTGCTCCCGGTTCTGCCATGATGATGTCGGCAGTCATTGCAAATGAAGCGGTAATTCCTCCGAAAGTAGGATCACAAAGATAAGCGATGTACAAAAGTCCGGCTTCGGAAAGCTGGGCCAGTTTCGCCTGAACTTTTGCCAGCTGCATCAGCGAGTAAGTCGCTTCCTGCATTCTCGCACCTCCCGACTGGCAGATGATCATGTAAGGAAGTTTCTTTTCCATACAGTAATCGATTGCTCTTCTGATCTTTTCGCCCATTACGGAACCTAAAGAACCTCCGATAAAAGCAAAATCCATACAGGAAACCACCATTTCGGTTCCTTTTACGGTTCCTACTGCATTTCTGATGGAATCGGTAAGCTTGGTTTTGGCTTTTACTTCTTTCAGACGGTCGGTATACGACTTCGTGTCTTTAAAGTTCAGCATATCAATACTTTCAACATTGGCATCCAGCTCGGTGAATTTGCCTTCATCGAAAAGGATATCAAAAAACTCTGCACTTCCTATTCTTACATGGAAACCGTCTTCCGGAGAAACATAGCTGTTTCTCTTCAGTTCGTCATGCTCAACAATTTTTCCCGAAGGAGTCTGATGCCAAAGACCTTTTGGTACGTCTTTCTTCTCATCAGTAGAGGTCGTAATATTTTGTGCTTTTCTCTTAAACCACTCGAATGCCATACTGTATATAATTGATGTTTAATAAATGGCAGAAGATTATAGCGGTTTACCACCTGCCTTATCTTCTGCCATTCATAATTTATTTAAGCGTATTTACGTTATTTAAATCTTCAAATGCCTTAACCAATCGCTTCGCGAAAGTTTCTTCTCCTTTTCTTACCCATACTCTAGGGTCGTAGAATTTCTTGTTCGGCTTCTCTTCTCCGTCCGGGTTTCCGATCTGAGATCTTAAATAATCGATGTTATCGACCATATAATCTCTGATTCCTTCGGTATAGGCAAACTGAAGGTCGGTATCGATATTCATTTTGATAACCCCGTAGTCGATCGCTTCTCTGATTTCTTCAATCGTAGAACCAGAACCTCCGTGGAATACGAAATTGATCGGCTTCTCTGCAGTTCCGAATTTCTCCTGAACATATTTCTGTGAATTGTCAAGGATTTTCGGTGTAAGAACCACATTTCCTGGCTTGTAAACGCCGTGTACGTTTCCGAAAGCGGCTGCAATGGTAAAGTTGTCGGAAATCGCCTTTAATTTTTCGTAAGTATAAGCGATGTCTTCCGGTTGGGTATACAATTTTGAGTTGTCAACATCTGAATTGTCAACACCATCCTCTTCACCTCCGGTTACTCCGATTTCCACTTCCAGGGTCATCTGAAGCTTAGCCATTCTTTCGAAATACTGCGCGGAAATTTCCAAGTTTTCTTCCAAAGATTCTTCAGAAAGATCCAGCATATGCGATGAATACAAGGATTTTCCGTTTTGCTTATAGAACTCTTCATTAGCATCCATCAACCCGTCGATCCAAGGCAATAATTTCTTTGCACAGTGGTCGGTGTGAAGAATTACCGTTGCTCCGTAAGCTTCCGCAAGGGTATGAATATGTTTTGCTCCGGCTACTGCTCCCAAAACCGCTGCCTGCTGTCCTTCATTGCTCAATCCTTTTCCTGCGTTATAGATCGCTCCTCCGTTGGAGAACTGGATAATAACCGGTGAATTTAGCTTGGCTGCCGTTTCCATAACCGCATTTACGTTGCTGGAACCAATTACGTTTACTGCAGGTAATGCATATTTATTTTCTTTAGCATGCTGAAAAATATCAGTAACTAACTGACCAGTGGCAACTCCTGCCGGAAAAATTCTGCTCATGTTTTACTTTTTAATATAATTATAGGGTGTCGTTAAATTCCTGTAAAGGTAATCATTTTTAAAAATATTCTTAATTTCTTTTGTCCCGTCCCCAAAGCAGCTTCTGGCGGATGGTTTCATAGAAACTCAAATTATTCGGCTGTACCAGCAGGATCTGGAAATCTGCTTTTTTGATCACGATTTCCTGATCTGTTTCGATATGGATCAGCCGTGAGTCCAGAGAAAGGGAATATTGGGGAACCCTGCTTTCCACTTTAAATTTTATTTCAACGCGGTCATTCACTACCAAAGGCCTTACGTTAAGATTATGGGGTGCAATGGGCGTGATAACAAAATTCTCGTTATTCGGGGAAATGATGGGTCCGCCGGAACTTAGTGAATAAGCCGTAGAACCGGTAGGCGTGGAAACAATAACGCCGTCGCCCCAGAAAACATTCAGAAATTCGTCATTGATATAAGAATCTACGGTAATCATAGAGGTAGTCTCTTTCCTTGAAACCGTAACATCATTCAGGGCATACGGAAAAAAATCTTCAAAAACAGGGGAAACTACATGGATCACCGAACGCCGGCTGGTCTTCACATCGCCTTTCAGAATAGAATCCAAAGCATTGAAGGCTTCTTCTTTCGTAAAGCTGGCCAGAAATCCAAGTCGTCCGGTGTTTACCCCGACAATCGGGATCTCGAGATCCTCAATGAAGGTTAAGGAATTCACAATCGTTCCGTCCCCTCCAAATGTGAAGAACAGGTCTACTTCCTTGTCCAGAAGATCCTGCTTGCAATTGAACGTTTCGAAAATTTTTGAAAACTGAAGTGCTTCAGCCATTTCATCGTATAAAACAGATTTTACCCCTCTGTTTTCCAGCTCGGAAATAAATTTACTTAAATATAAAAAAGTATCAAGATCTTTTTTCTGAGAATAAATGGCTGCCTTCATCCGTGTTTAAATTTCTATGAATTTCTGGAAAAACCCGAATCTGTCCTGGAACAGGTCCGATTTTTCATCAGAGTAATATTTCTGCACAATGCGGTAATCGTACCGGTCGAATGTTTCATCAATAGAACTCAGATTTTCATTGCTGATCTTTATCGTCACCTGGATCACCTCATCGGACATGAAACTGATGAATGCGCCGTAAAACTTGGAGTTGTTGCTTTCCACGATATTGGCGATTTCCGTCATGGAATATTTCCTGGCCGGCGTTTCAATAGTGAGGATGGCCCCCGACTCCGAAAACAGCGGATATTTTGAAAAATCCTGGAAAATATCTTCACAGCTGATGTAGCCCAGATACTTTTCCGCCTTGTTGATCACGGGAATCACGTTGGAGTTGAACGTATAAAACAGCCGGATGCTGTCCATGATATTATTATCCTCCAGAATCGCAAAACGCTCGATCTGATGCTCCAGCTCTTTCAGGGTTCCTTCTTCTTCATAAAGGAAATCCTGAGCCAGGGCACCATAAAAGTGATGGGATTTTTTGATGAAAATATGAGAATATCCAAATGCTTCTAACATTTCCCTCGCTGATTCTATCGAGTCAGAAAGGCTGAAACACGGGAAGTCTTTTGAGATATAGTCTTTGATAAACATTGTGCTAATTTATAAAAAATTAAACGAAACTTTTTCTGAAATATTGGTTTTTTTTCTGAAAAATTAAAAAAAATAAATTTAAAATTTGTCCGTGACGAAAAAAGAAGTATCTTTGTCGCCTTTCATTTTTACTTTTTATTAGATTTATTTCAAACTGCAAGGTCTCTAAGACATATGCAGTTTTTTTATTTTAAGCCCTTTGCAAACTCCCACATCACGATTCCGCCGCATACGCTTACATTTAAAGAATGCTTGGTCCCAAGCTGCGGAATTTCAATAAAAGAATCGATATTGGGTAAGGCTTCATCGCTGATTCCTTCTACTTCATTTCCTAAAATCACCGCATATTTTTTAGTTTTATCAACCGTAAAATCGGTGATCATTTTACTGTTGGAAGTCTGTTCGATGCCGATGATTTCAAAACCCTGAGATTTTAAATCGCCAATGGTACTGTTGATATCGTTTTCATAGCTCCAGTCTACACTTTCCGTAGCTCCCAAAGCCGCTTTGTGGATCTCACGGTGAGGCGGCTGCGGTGTAATCCCGCAAAGGATAATTTTCTCGATCAGAAAAGCATCCGCGGTTCTGAAGGTGGCTCCTACATTATGCATGCTTCTGATATTGTCTAAAATAACGATCAACGGAATTTTTTCGGTAGACTTAAAGGTTTCTACGTCAATTCTGTTCAGTTCTTCCAGTTTTAATTTATGTACCAATTTTATTTTTTTTGCCAAAATTAGGTATAAATATTTACGATTTCCAGCCGGAAACGGATTTATTATTTGGGGGATTCCATGATCTGATGGACATTTTTCTCAATATTCTGGGCAATGGTTTCCATCGGAATGTCGTTTTCATCATTGTTAAAAGGATCTTCAATTTCCTCGGCAATCAGCTCAAGGCTCATCAGAACGTAATAAATAAATACGGTAAGGGGAATAATGTAATTGCCGATATTGATAACATAGGCAATCGGCAAAGCCAAAACATACAGAATAATAAACTTTTTAATGAAAGACGAATAAGAATAGGGGATCGGGGTATTTTTGATTCTCTCACAGCCGCCGCAGACATCCAGAAACCCGGAAAGCTGGGTATCCAGGTACAGCATTTCAACATCCGAGATCTTTCCTTCTTTTTTCAGCAGGTTCAGTTTCTGGCTCAGCAGGATAATCAGTTCGCTTGGCCCGTGGTTCCTCAGCTCTTTTTCAATTTCGGAGTAATCTTCATCCAACGCAAGCCTTGTGGATTCTTTCGAAAGGTGTTTTGCCAGAAGATGCGGAAAGAATTTCAGGTAGCGCGTAATCTGTTCGGTATGCTGCCGGTCATCACCCAGAATAATGCGGACCTTTATCGCAAAGTTCCGGGTATCATTTACTAATTTTCCCCAAAGTTTGCGTCCTTCCCACCAACGGTCATACGCTGTATTTGTTCTGAAAACCAGCAATAAAGAAAGAACGAAGCCCAGCAGGGAATGGATGAGCCCGACATTGCTGATGCCGGATTTTGAATTCAGCCGGAAATATTCGATTTCCAGATATTCCACGCCCCAGGAGTACAGCCCAACCAGGATCATGCTCGGAAAGAGAATCTTTAAAGTATCGCTTTTATGAAGGCTGAAAAGGATTTTCAGGAAATGTTTGGTGTTGTAAACTCTCATAGATAAGATTGTTCCCACAAATATAATTTTTTCATTTTATCCCGGCTTTACGGGAAGCCGTAATTTTTTTCAGCCAGGCTGATGGTTCTTTGTGATAAAAATTATTAAAATGGGATACTATAGAAAAGGACATTATAAAAAAGACGGAACCTGGGTAAGCGGACATTATGTAAGTACATTCGGACGCGGGAGAAAAAGAGCCAAAAGTCCGCAAGGCTGTGCGGTCGTGATTTTCGGTGGCCTGATCTCTCTGCTCATTTATTTTTTAAACTAAGGGATGATGGGATTTGGTGGGAAATGATAATTGATAATTCTCTTTAAAATTTTTCAGGATTTCAAAAAAATACTATTTTTAGTCTCATAAATACCACACAAAATGATTCTAGAAAACGTAGATGTTGTTACCGATATTAGTAAAGAAGATTTTCAGAAAAATTATTTTAAAAAGCAGAAGCCGCTCCTGATCAAAAATTTTGCGAGCCGCTGGGACGAATTCGAGCAATGGAATTTTGATTTTATCCGTGAAAAAGCCGGTGAGCAGGAAGTTCCGCTCTATGATAACAAGCCTGCGGATGCCAGCAAAAGTTCGGATGCTCCTGTTACCAAAATGAAAATGAAGGAATACATCGATACCATCAGAAGCAGGCCTTCGGATCTCCGCATTTTCTTTTACATTATTACCGACCGGCTGCCGGAATTGCTGAAAAACTTTACCTATCCGGATCTGGGAATGAAATTTTTCAAACGTCTTCCCACTTTATTCTTTGGTGGCAGCGAGGCCCATGTGCTGATGCATTACGATGTCGATCTGGGCGATTTTCTGCATATTCATTTTGAAGGGAAGAAGAAAATTTTATTGTTCGACCAGAAGCAGTCTGCTTTTTTATATAAAGTTCCGTTGTCCGTACATACCGTATACGATCTGGACTATGAAAACCCCGATTACGAAAAATTTCCGGCACTGAAGTACGCCAGAGGCTATGAAATTTTTATGGAACATGGCGACGCCCTTTTTATTCCCGGAGCTTTCTGGCATTTCAACCGCTATCTGGAACCGGGGTTCTCGATGTCGCTCCGTGCCCTTCCGAATAAGCCTGGGGTTTTCGCCAATATGCTATATCATGTATTTGTCATGCGGTATACCGATAAGCTGATGCGGAAACTGTTCAAAGCGAAATGGGTGGATTATAAGCAGAAGTGGGCGTATAAAAGGAGTTCGAAAGCTTTGTTGAATTTAAATAAGTGATTTTTTTACGGAAATATTTGATAAATAATTTACCATGTAAAAGATGCAAATTGGTGATCTTGGCTAAGTGAAACGGCTTTGCAAACTTAAAGCAGTTCATAGTCATAAAATGTTTGCGAGCTCTGCGTTTAAACCAAAACAAATATCTAGCTTTTCAAAAACTTTACTTCTACTGTTTTATTTCCTATTTTTACCGTCCCAATTTAAGAAAAGATTTTAATGGCAAAGGCAGCGAAAAAAGAAACCCCGTTAATGACCCAGTACAATACCATCAAGGCGAAATACCCTGATGCGCTTTTGCTATTCCGGGTAGGGGATTTTTATGAAACTTTCGGGCAGGATGCCGTGCGGACTTCTCAGATTTTAGGGATCGTTCTTACCAAAAGGGCAAACGGAGAAGGGCATATTGAGCTGGCTGGATTTCCACACCATTCCGTGGATTCCTATCTGCCGAAGCTGGTAAGAGCCGGAATGCGGGTAGCCATCTGCGACCAGCTGGAAGATCCGAAAACGGTTAAGGGAATCGTTAAAAGGGGCGTTACGGAACTGGTGACGCCCGGCGTTACCTTTAACGACCAAGTGCTGAATTCCAAAAAGAACAATTTCCTGCTTTCACTTCATAAAGAAAAAGAGAAATTCGGGATTGCTTTGGTAGATATCTCCACCGGGGAATTCCTGGTCAGCGAGGGAAACCTGGAAAAACTGATCCATATTGTCAATACTTTTGATCCGAGTGAAATTATTTACCAGCGAAGCGTTCAAATCCCGGAACAGCTTAAAAACAGGAGTGCCTTTAAGCTGGAAGACTGGGCCTATCAATACAACTTTGCGTACGAAAAACTGACGAATCATTTCAAAACCAATTCGTTAAAAGGCTTTGGGATTGAAGGCCAGCAGCTGGCGATTACGGCAGCAGGTGCTATTTTTGCTTACCTGGTAGAAGATACACACCATAATTTGCTTTCTCATATTACCAAGATCCAGATCATTCCGCAGGAGGACTTCCTGATGATGGATCATTTTACGCTGAGAAACCTTGAAATTGTGTACCCGAGCAATTCACAGGGAAAATCTCTGCTGGATATTATCGATAAAACCTCAACGCCGATGGGCGGAAGGCTGTTGAGGCGGAGAATTATTTTACCGTTGAAATCTGTTGCTGAAATCAACAGAAGGCTTTCTTTAATTGACTTTTTAAACGAAAACGATCAGCTTAAATATGAAATTTCCCAGTTGCTCAAATCCATTTCGGATCTTGACCGGCTGATGGGAAAACTGGCAGCAGAAAAAATCTGTCCTAAAGAATTGGGATACCTTCGCCAGAGTCTGATCAATATACAAAAAATTAAAGCTTTGCTTCATCCGCATGCCGATGTATTGGCGTGGCTGGATCCTCTTTATGACCAGGATGAACTGATCAAATGCCTTCAGAATCACCTGAACGACGAACTGCCGGTGAATCTGGCAAAAGGAAATGTGATCAAGAACGGGATCTCAGAAGAACTTGACACACTGAGAGGCTTACAGTCCAAAGGTAGAGGCTTCCTGGATGAAATGTGCCAGCGGGAAATCGAGAGAACGGGAATTTCCAGCTTAAAAATTGATTTTAACAATGTTTTCGGATATTATATTGAAGTCCGGAATACCCATAAAGACAAGGTTCCAAGCGACTGGCTGAGAAAACAGACGCTGGTAAATGCGGAACGCTACATTACGGAAGAGCTGAAAGAATACGAAAACCAGATTCTCGGTGCGGAAGAGAAAATCGGAGTGCTGGAAAACGAGCTGTACCGAAATGTCTGTGCCGAGACGATGATCTACATCGATCATATTCAGGAAAACTCCAATATTATTGCGCAGCTGGATGTGGCTGTGGGACTATCCGAATTGGCCGTTTCCGAAAGCTACACCAAGCCCGTATTAACGGAAACTTTTGCCATCGATTTAAAAGAAGCAAGACACCCGATCATTGAAAATGCACTTCCGCTCGGTGAAAAATACATCCCGAACGATATTTTCCTCGATAAAGATTCGCAGCAGATCATTATGGTCACCGGGCCGAACATGGCGGGTAAATCGGCGATCCTCCGTCAGACTGCAATTGTCTGTTTGATGGCGCAGATCGGAAGCTTTGTACCGGCGAAACATGCGGAAATCGGGATTTTAGATAAAATTTTTACCCGGGTAGGTGCTACCGACAATATTTCTGCCGGGGAATCAACCTTTATGGTGGAAATGAATGAAGCCGCCAATATCCTCAACAATATTTCCGAACGCAGCCTGATCTTATTGGATGAAATTGGCCGCGGAACTTCCACCTATGATGGGGTTTCCATCGCCTGGGCTATTGCAGAATACCTTCATCAGCATCCTACGCAGGCCAAGACGTTATTTGCCACGCATTATCATGAACTGAATGAAATGACGGTGAATTTCGAAAGGGTAAAAAATTTCCACGTTTCCATTCAGGAAAACAAAGGCAATATTATCTTTTTAAGAAAGCTGGTGCCGGGAGGAAGCGAGCACAGTTTCGGGATTCATGTGGCCAAGTTGGCCGGAATGCCTGCAAAAGTGGTGAACAGGGCGAATGAAATCCTGAAGACCCTGGAAGCCAGCCGTACCCAGAGTGGAGGTTCTTCAGAGAAGATCAAAAGAGTAACCGAAGAAAATCTGCAGCTGTCTTTTTTTCAGCTGGATGATCCGGTGCTGGAAAATATCAGGGAAGAATTAACGAAAATCGACATCAATACCTTAACGCCGATTGAAGCATTGATGAAACTGAATTCGATTAAAAAGATGATTGGCGGATAATGTTCATTATTTCTTATTAATAGAAATGGTGAGAGGTATACGAAATCTATATCGCACTTTTTCTCCGTCTATCTCAGCAGGAACCCATTTTTGGGTTATTTTTGATACTGCTCGTAATGCTTCAGTATTAAAACTTTCATTGGTTCCGGATGCCTTTATTTCTGTCATCGTTCCATCTCTTTCAATAACAAAAGTAATTTCACAGAACTCTTTTTCTAAATTGCTGGAAATTTTTCGGGATTTGAAATTTTTGACGATTGTATTTTTGAATACTGCGAGACCCAGGGGATAATATGCCGGCTTTTCAGCGTCAATGATTACTTTACCATTTTTTCCTACCATCATAAGTTCATTCAGTTGAGTGGTTTGGACCGGCTGTTCCTGAGAAAAAATTAGACTATAGAAGAATACACTGAAGAATAATACGATTTTCATCATTAAAGTTTTTGCAAAAATAAACTTTAATGGTGAAAAATTTAATACTTTTTCAACGTCAGAGGAAAAGTATAAAGGTAACGTACCGGCTGACCGTTGATTGTAGCAGGTTTCCATTTTACAAACATTCTCCGTACTGCAACTTCAGCAGCATGGGAATGTTTCGGATCGCTTCCCAATGCGGTTACATATCGTACATATCCTGTTTTTTCCACGATGAGATAAACTCTGGTATCAATTTTCCTGGACTTTACGTCGATAACGTCCATTTTATCGGCAAATTCTTTTTTAAAATTTTCCATCCCGCCGGGGAACTCTGCCGGTGTATCTGCTTTAGTAACGGCATCATCCAGCTTCATTTTTGTTTTGAGGATCGCGTAATTTGGCAGTTCTCGAACGGAACCATATTGCTGTGCAAAAAATGAAATGCTTACAAACAAGCTTACAATAAATAGGAACTTCTTCATATCTGCAAAAGTAAATATTTTTTAGAATAGCAAAAATAAAGCCGGATTTTTCTTGTGATCTTTCAGTGTATCTTCCTATTTTATGCGATTTATTTAATTTTGTGAAAACGAAATAATACCTGTTACAAGTGGAAAAACTCAGATTTCAGTTTCATTATCAGTATTTCCTTACCACTGTATTTATATTCCTCATCGAAGTTTTAATCGCAACGGTGCTTAATCATATGTTCTTCATCAGGGCCTATCTCGGTGATGTGATTGTCGTGATGCTAATCTATACTTTTATCAAAAGTTTTTTCAAGATTCAGCATGATATAAAACTGATTTTAGGAATCCTCATCTTTTCTTTTACCGTAGAATTTGCACAGTATTTTAATATCGCGGAAAAGCTGGGCTTTCAGCCGGGAAGCATCCTGTATATTGTGGTCGGAAATTCATTTTCCTGGCTTGATATGTTGTGCTACGCCGTTGGATGCCTGCTGCTTTTTGTTTTTGTGAAAACTACCGGAAGGCAGAACACCTAACAGAAAATTTACCGTCCGAAGCTGTCATATTTATCTTCCGCATATTTAATAAAGCGGTTCAGTAGGGCAACATTTTCCTTTTCCATCGGTGTCAGGTCCTGATCTACATTATTGGAAACCGGGATATACCAGTCGGTCTGCTCAAAGAAATTGCGGTACGTCTGTTTTTTGAAAGCATAGCCGTGTCTGGCGAAGACGGCATTTTTAATGATTTCCAGATCCAGCTTTCTGAGATTTTTCAGGTCTTTCTCCGTAAGCCGCTGTCTGGAAGCATTGATTTTAAAAACTGCATCGGAAGCAATTCTGTTTTTAGAAACCTGATACGTTTCCGTTTTTCCGGTCTCATCATCGGTGTATTTTTCTGCGAAATCTTTCGGGTTTTCCCAATCGATGAGGTCGTTGTTTTCGCTGAGCATAAAATTCGGATTGTATACGAACTCTTTTTTCAACAATTTTAAAGTCTTCTGTGGAGATTTTACGGCTGTTATATTGAAAGCGCTCCATTTTCCGGTAAGGCTGTCGTTGTTAAGTTTTACTTCAAACCGGCCGTCACTTTTGTCGGTTCCCGGTTCATCCAAGACAAAAGTTTTTGTAGTCTCATTGAAGATCCCGCGAAAAGGCCGCTGGTTTCCGTTAATGATGCTTTGCCCGTAAACACTGTCTTTGGTCATCCTGTTGATTTTCAGGGAAAGCCTCTTGTAAACGTCTCCTTCATATGCTTCACCCATCTCCGGGGTAATCATCTCTTTTCCGGCAAAGTCGCCCATATAAATCCCATAATATTCTTTATGAATTTCCGGTGCAACGGCAGTATCTTTTTTTTCAGCAGGCTGATTTTGATTCTTAGTGGTGTTATCAGCTTCTTTTTTACAGCTTGTCAGAACAGCAGCCAACAGGCAAAAGAATATTAATTTTAAGTTTTTCATGTGTAGGTCAGATGTAATTTAGTAGGCTTAAAGATCGTGAAATAATAGAAATGAAAAAGACTTACAGGTATTTTTTTGCAATTAAATATTCTACTAAATGAATGTTTGGGATCCAGCCGAGCCAGGCAATAACCTGATAAACATCCATCGGATCCGGGTGGAATGCATAAACGATAATGACCTTCCACATCCTTAGGGTAATGGCAGAAATGGTAAAGGCAAAGCTGCGCCACATCCATTGCTTGTGGGCTTCAAATTTTTTCTGTCGTGCCAGCTTATATGCTTTGAAAGTCGAAAACCACCAAAGACTACCCAGCATAACAAATGAAATTTTGGAATACAGCCCGCCGTTCGCAAAAATCCCCATATACATCCCGGAAGGAGCTGCCAATATCAAAATCAGAAAAATATATATCTTTCCAACATTCCTGTGAAAATTTTTTATTCCAAAATCCTTTCTGAGGATGGCTAAAAATCCACTGAGCAATACGAAAATGCTGGTGTAAACATGGGTGTAGAAAAAATAAAGGTATTCCGGCCGTTGGGTCACTTCCGTCTGCTTGATCATGAGGAAGCTGACGTCAGGTCTCAATGGAATATATTCCAATATAATTTTAAGCATCAGCCAAAAGAAATACCCGAATCCTGCAATAAGAAGGATTTTTAAAAGATTGGATTTACTTCTTTGGGCTGAAAGCATAGAATATGAATCTTTTAAACACGAATATCGCAAATTTTTTCACCAATATTCACAAATGATATGGTGCTATTAGTGAAGATATTCGTGACGTTTGTGTTTAAATTATGCGCATTGAACACATCAGTCAAAAGAATTACCTGAATTTTAGAGCAGGAGATTTGAGTTTTTAAACACGAATACTGTAAATTTTCTCACCAATCTTCACAAATAATATTGTGTTATTAGTGAAAAATATTAGTGCAATTCGTGTTTAAATCATTTCGCATTGAGATCCTGCGCAATCAGCCACGCCTCGCTCCAGCACGCCTGGAAATTAAATCCTCCGGTCACAGCGTCGATGTTCAGCACTTCTCCGGCGATGTAGAAATTCGGTAAAATTTTTGAAGCCATATTTTTAAAGTTAATTTCCTTTAAATCAACCCCTCCGGCAGTTACGAATTCATCTTTGAATGTCGATTTTCCGGTCACCTGAAATTTCTTTCGGCATAAGTTTTCAATAATGGTCTGCATTTCTTTGCCGGAAAGATTAGCTACCTGCTTGTTGAGGTCTACTTTAGAAACTTCTAAGATCCTCTGCCAGAAACGGTTGGTGATATCGAAAATTTTCGACTGTCCGATGGTTTTCTTCGGATTGGACTGTCTGAATTTTTGAAACAGTACTTCCGCGTCCTCTGTATCTTTGGAAATAAAATTCACTTCAATTTCAAAGTTATATTTCACTTTCGCTAAATTAATGGCTTCCCAGGCTGAAATTTTCAGGATGGCAGGGCCCGAAAGACCCCAGTGGGTAATCAGCAGCGGCCCGCTTTCTTCGGTTTTAAGCTTTGGAATCGATGTTTCTGCCATTTCAAAGCTGGTTCCGGCAAGATCTTTCAACAAATCATCTTTGATATTGAAGGTGAAAAGAGAAGGCACCAGATCCACGATTTTGTGTCCTAAGCTTTCAATCATTTTCAGCGATTTCGGAGAGCTTCCCGTGGTGTAGATCACAACGTCCGCTTCAAAATCCCCCAGGCTTGTTTTTATGAGGTATCTTTCGTCCAGCTTTTCAATTTCTTTTACGGAACACTTGGTTTTTACCTCCACTTTTTTCTGTTGAGTTTCATTCAGCATTGCAGTGATGATGCTCTGGGAAGAATTGCTTTCTGGAAAAACGCGGTTGTCGTTTTCTATTTTCAAGGCAATATTTCTCTGCTCAAACCAATCCATCGTGTCGCCCGGCTGAAACTTGGTAAATACGCTGAGCAGTTCCTTATTTCCCCTGGGATAAAACTGAACCAGCTCCCGCGGGTCGAAACAGGCATGGGTAACATTGCAACGGCCGCCTCCGGAAATCTTTACTTTCTGGAGAACATCCGAATTCTGCTCGAGAATGGTTATTTTATACTGGGTTTCGTCCAGGTTGGCGGCACAGAAAAATCCGGCAGCACCACCTCCGATAATGATAATTTGCTTCATAGTTTTTTAATCTTATGCTCAAGATTATTTTTGCAAAACTACAATTTTTATAAACCATCTTATTTGAGTAATTTTGAAGAATGTAATTTTTCGATTAAACCGGGAAATGATAACCACAAAAGTCACAAAAGCTTTTAACACATTGGGTACATAAAATTTTAGTCACTTAATCTGCGTATAATTCAGATCACAGAAGAGTAAAATCAAAGATTTTCAGAATTATGCTGTTTCTATGGGTTAAAAGAGAAGTGAAAAATTTTGTGGTAAAATTTAAGTTCATATTTAAAACAAAATTTAAATGATATTCTACCATACCTTTGAAGTACGCTGGAGCGATCTTGATGCGAATAAACATTTGGCCAATTCATCTTACGTGCAATACTGTGCGCAGTCGAGAATGGCTTTTATGACCAAAGAAAAAATGGGTGTTACCCAGCTCAGCCGATGGGGAATCGGGCCGGTGATCCTGCACGAAAGATATTCGTTTTTTAAAGAAATCTATGCCGATCAGACGGTGATCGTAAGTCTGGAAATCGACGGATGTGCAGAAGATTCTTCCATTTACCGTTTCGTTCACAAATTCTATACACCTGATGGTGAACACTGTGCAACGGCTGAAGCAACAGGGGTGTGGATCGATATGATGCTGAGAAAAATGACGACTCCACCGGATGACGTGGTAGAAGCCATGAATAAATACAAATCTCCTGAGACAGCGGTTCTTACGAGAGAAGATTTCAAAAACCTGCCATTCCGCCCGGAAAATATAGATCCGGCAGCATTTGCTAAATAAATGATGATTGATAAAAGATGACTGATTTCGGTCATCATTTATTATTCATTACCAATTACTCATTACTGATAAATAAAAGATATGTTTGAAGATAAAGAACCTGAACTGACGCCGATTTCCAAACTGGGAGAATTCGGACTGATCAAACACCTGACCGAATTTTTTCCTTTGGCCAACGATTCTTCGGAGCTTGGCGTAGGAGATGATGCAGCGGTCATTAATCCTGAAGGCAAAAAAGTAGTCCTCACGACCGATGTGTTGGCGGAAGGTGTACATTTTAATCTCGGATATGTTCCGTTGAAGCATTTAGGCTATAAAGCGGTGGTGGTCAACCTGAGCGATATTGCTGCCATGAATGCTACACCTACCCAGATCCTGGTTTCCCTGGCGGTATCCAACCGTTTTCCGGTGGAAGCTTTGGAAGAAATCTATTCAGGAATCCAGGCGGCTTGCGGAAGGTATAAAGTCGACTTAATTGGCGGAGATACAACGAGTTCCAATGCCGGTCTGGTGATGAGCATTACCGCCATTGGAATAGAGAACGATGAGAATATCGTTAAAAGAAGCGGGGCAAAACCTAATGATCTTCTGGTGGTTACAGGCGATCTGGGAGGTGCTTATATGGGACTTCAGATCCTGGAAAGAGAACATGCGGTGTTCCTTGCAGATCCGAATATGCAGCCGGAAATGGAAGGCTACGATTATATTCTGGAAAGACAGCTGAAACCGGAAGCAAGAACGGATGTAAAAGGCATTCTGGAGCAGCTGGATATCAAGCCAACGTCCATGATTGATATTTCGGACGGCCTGGCTTCGGAGATTCTTCACCTTTCGGATCAGTCAGAAGTAGGTTTCAGGCTGTATGAGGAGAAAATCCCGATGGACAACCTGACGATCACTACCGCAGATGAATTTAATTTAAACCCCGTAATGGCGGCTTTAAGCGGAGGAGAAGATTACGAACTGCTGTTCACGATTTCCCCGAATGATTTCGATAAAATTAAAAATCATCCGGATTTTACCATCATTGGTCATGCCGTAGCCAAAGAAGATGGTAATTTTATGGTGGCAAGAGGTTCCAACCAATTGGTGGCATTAACGGCGCAGGGCTGGGATGCTTTTTTGGGGAATCAGCAAGAATAGATTCCTTTTATACAGAAAAAAAACCACTGCAATGGCGGTGGTTTTTTGTATCTTATTTTTCCGGGATTAATCCTTTTTAATATCAGCTTTTGCATCCTGATAAGTTTTATCTACTGCATTTGCTCCCTTCCTGGCTGTTTTCTTAGTCCATTTTGCTGCGTCTTTTACCCCTTTTTTGGTAGCCTCATACCCTTTTTCAGCTGTTTTGCCGGTCCATTCTGCGCCATCTTTAGCAGCCTTGCCTACTGTTTTAGCATCTTTTTTTATTTCCTGCTTTACTGAATTGGTTTTTTGTGCTGATATGCCGATTCCGAATAAAAGAATCACGGCGACTGAATATAATCTCTTTTTCATTTTAAATTTTTTTGTTTTAAAAATTTTCAAAAATCAGACCATTAATTTATAAAAGATTGGGATATTTTATGATGTTGGATTTATAAGAATAATAGGTGGCAAGTTTGTATCGTTAAGTAATTTAAATATTCAAAAACCAGCTCAAGCGAGCTGGTTTTCTATCTGTATGTTAAGGTTTGGTTTATGCTTTAGCAATATTCAAAATTACCTCCATAGCTTTTTGCATACTTTCCAGCGCCACATATTCATACGGCCCGTGGAAGTTGATCCCTCCGGCGAAAATATTCGGGCAAGGCAGTCCCATATAGGATAATTGTGCACCGTCAGTTCCTCCGCGGATGGCTTTGATCTTCGGTTCAATTCCTGCTTCTTTCATCGCTTTGGCTGCAAGATCCACGATGTGCATTTTGCCTTCAAATTGCTGCTTCATATTTCGGTACTGCTCTTTAATTTCGATTTCAGCCGTTCCTTCACCGTGCTTCTGATTGAATTCAGCAATTTTTTCTTCCATAAATTTCTTTCTGGCTTCGAACTTATCGGCATCATGGTCACGGATAATGTACTGCAGTTTGGCTTCGGAAATATCGGCATTTAAATCCATTAAATGATAGAACCCGTCAAATCCTTTCGTCGTAGCAGGGGTTTCGTTGGCAGGAAGCATCTGGGCAAACTCAGAAGCCAATAGGGCGGCATTTACCATTTTTCCATACGCATAACCCGGGTGAACGCTCAGTCCGTGGATCTTTACCACGGCTCCTGCGGCGTTGAAGTTTTCGTATTCCAGTTCACCGACTTCTCCGCCGTCCATCGTGTAAGCGAATTCTGCCCCGAATTTAGCCACATCAAATTTATGGGCACCTCTTCCGATCTCTTCATCCGGTGTAAAGCCTACGGCAATCCTTCCGTGCTTGATTTCGGGATGCGCCATTAAATATTCCGCTGCGGTAACGATTTCTGCGCAACCTGCTTTATCATCGGCTCCTAGAAGGGTATTTCCGTCGGTGGTAATTAAGGTCTGGCCGATGTATTTTTTTAAGCTTTCAAATTTTGAAGGCGATAGCGTGAATCCGGTGGTCTGGTTCAGTACCAGGTCGTTTCCGTCATAATTTTCCCAAACCTGCGGCTTTACGTTTTCCCCGCTGAAATCCGGCGACGTATCGTAATGTGAAATAAATCCGATGGTGGGCTGATTATCATTTTCAAGGTTGGAAGGTACATAGCCCATAATATAACCGTTCTCATCAATCGATACATTTTCAAGCCCGATCGTTTTCAGTTCTTCTGTGATGTATCTGGCGATATCCCATTGTCTTTCGGTAGATGGAGTGGTTTCGCTTTCGGCATCACTGGTTGAATATATTTTTACATAATTAAGAAAACGGTTCAGCAGCTTTTCTTTCCACAAAGGGTTGAATTCTATTGCGCTCATTGTTGGTATAAATTTCCCGTAAAGTTAGCAATTTTGAGGTTCAGAATAGGTTATTTGTACTTCAGGATGAGGTGATAAGCGTAAGTAATTAATGTAATTGTTTGAATTTCAGTTTTATATTATAGTTGCTGATATCTTTCCTGAACTTGTTTAGTTTTATTATATTTGAGAAAATCTAAAAGTAAAACATGTTTCTTACTGAATGTCCGCGTGATGCAATGCAGGGGTGGGGAGAATTTATCCCGACTGATAAAAAAATAGATTATATCAATTCTCTGATGGATGTGGGATTTGATGTTCTGGATTGCCTGAGCTTCGTTTCTCCCAAAGCCATTCCTCAGATGGCCGATTCTGCGGAGGTCGCGGAAAATATCGATAAATCCCGTTCCAATACCAAGGTCTCTGCCATTGTTGCCAATTACCGGGGAGCAGAGAAAGCCCTGAAACACCAGTCGGTGGATATCATCGGTTTTCCATTTTCCATTTCCGAAACTTTTCAGCACCGGAATACCAATAAAAGCCAGGAAGAAGCCTTCCGTGAGATCATCAGAATGCTGGAACTGGTAGGAAAAGAGAACCGGCAGCTGAACATTTATTTCTCGATGGCCTTCGGAAACCCTTACGGCGAAATGTGGAAATGGGAAGATGTGGACTTCTGGGCCCAGCGGTTTTCTGAAATAGGAGTTAAAGATATCTTACTGTCCGATACAACGGGTGTTGCAACGCCAGAAACAATCTCGATTTTATTTGAAAAAATTCCTTCAAAATATTCCGGGATCAATTTCGGAGCTCATTTTCATAACCGGTACGAAGAATCTTATTCTAAATTAAAGGCCGCTTACGATCAGGGCTGTACGAGGTTCGACAGTGCGATTAAAGGAATCGGAGGCTGCCCGATGGCCAAAGATGATCTCGTTGGAAATATGCCTACGGAACAGGTAATCAATTTCATGAGCGTGGAGAAAGCCAGCCATAAATTGAACCTGTTAAACTTTGAAAGTTCGTACAATAAAGCAAAAGATATTTTTCATTTTTAAGTAAAAATTTTCCTAGCTTTAATAAAAATTAAATAAAATGACTTCAAAAATTACCTATATCGGAGATCTGAGATGTTCGGCAGAGCACTTACAATCCGGAACGCTTATCGAAAGTGACGCTCCGACGGATAATCACGGAAAAGGGGAGAAATTTTCTCCGACGGATCTGTGTGCTACTTCTCTAGCCGAATGCGCCCTGACGACCATTGCGATTTTAGGCAAAGAAAAAAACATCAATATCGACGGCGCGTATTGCAACCTTCAGAAAATTATGAAAGGCGAGCCCAGGAGAATAGGTGAAATTGTGTGTAATTTTGTTTTTTCAGAATCCTATTCCGATGAGGAAAAAGCATTTATAGAGCGAACAGCCCATAATTGCCCGGTTGCGAAAAGTCTCCATCCGGATCTGGAACAGACCATGATTTTTATCTATCAATAAAGAAATCAGGCCGTGGAAATTTCTGCGGCTTTGATTTTATAAAAACCTTAGCTATGCAACCTATTATTTTGCCATTCGCATTCAAACATCTCCCGAAAGAAAATCTGATCATTATTGATGCCAGAGCTGGAAAAGATAATCATCAAAAGTATCTGAACAAACACATTAAAGGAGCCAGGTTGATCGATTTGGATAAAGACCTCGCAGAAATCGGTGGTGACGCTGCTTTCGGCGGAAGACATCCGCTTCCGGAAATCGGAAAATTTGCAGAGACGCTTTCCCGCCTTGGAATTTCGGAAAAGGATCATATTATTGTTTATGATGATAAGAACGGTTCGAACGCTGCGGCAAGAGCCTGGTGGATGCTGAGATCCTTTGGTTTTGAAAAAGTTCAGGTGCTGGATGGCGGAATTCAGAATGCAGAAAAACAGGGCCTGGAATTTTCTGATGGTGAAGAATCTTTTGAAAAAGTGGAAGTCATTAAGAAAGAAAACTGGCTTTTCCCAATTTCAAATTTGGAAGATGTTGAAAATGAATTGATAAATCATTCTTCAACCGTCATTGATGTTAGAGATGCTTACCGTTATAACGGCGAATCCGAACCTATCGATCTTGTGGCAGGGCATATTCCGGGAGCCATCAATATCCCTTTTTCCGAAAATCTTGATAAAAGCGGAAACTTTCTTTCTCCTGAAAAACTGTGGGAAAAGTATATGGAATTCCTGAAGGAAAGCCCTGAACATCTGATTGTTCACTGTGGTTCCGGCGTTACTGCATGTCATACTGCTTTAGCTTTGGCTTATGCCGGCTTTCCCGTTCCGGATTTATACATTGGCTCATGGAGCGAATGGAGCAGGAGGGAGGGAAAAGAAATAGCAAAAGAAATATAAACAATAAAGGCGGCCATTTTGGCCGCCTGATTTATCTGTAATCCATTTTAAAGCATTCCAAGCTCAAATTTGGCTTCTTCGCTCATCATATCTTTGTTCCAGCTCGGCTCGAAAGTAAGTTCCAGATCCACGCTTTTTACATTTTCCACTTCAGCCACCTTATCTTTTACTTCCTGTGGGAGGGTTTCTGCAACAGGGCAGTTGGGGGTTGTGAGTGTCATAATGATTTTAACATCTGCATCATCGGAGATCTGAACATCATAAACCAAGCCCAATTCGTAGATATCCACCGGAATTTCAGGGTCATATACGGTTTTTAAGACACCGATGATTTCCTCACCGATATCAGCAATCTGATCGTCTGTAAATTTCATTTTTTAATCTAAATTGATGTACCTTTTCAACAAATCTTCCTGACGCATGCGCCGGAAAACATTTGCCAAAGTTAAGACATCTTTTTCACAATAGTCAACTATTCTTTGCAAGTCTTTCTCTATGTAGTAAATTGATGAAACCATTGAGCCGTCGATATCATCTTTCGGGGTCGGGATTCCGAAAACATGGGCGAGCAGTTCCAGGGAAACAAAACTTTTATAATCCCCGAACTTCCAGAGCTCCATTGTGTCGATATGCGGGATTTCCCAGGGCTTTTTTCCGAACATCTGGAATGGGGTAGGAGGCATCATTCCATTGATGAGATACCGCCGGGCAATCCACGGAAAATCGAATTCCTTTCCGTTGTGCGCGCAGAGGATCACTTCCCGGAGCCTCGGGCTGTTGAAAATTTCGCCAAATTCCAGCAGCAGCTTCTTTTCGTCATCATCGGCAAAACTTTTGATCTTTAGGGTGTCATTTTTCTCCAGCATCCCGATCGTGATGCAGATAATTTTACCGAATTCCGCCATGATGCCGGCTCTTTCCACATAGAATTCTCCTGCGGTAACCTCTTCTTTTCTCTGGAATCTGGTCTTTTTATCCCAAAGCATCTGTTCGGCTTCCGACAGTTCTTCCCATAATCCGAAGCCCGGAACGGTTTCAATATCAAGGAATAAGATTCTTTCTAAAGGAATTTTATGTATCATTTTTTTTGTGTTTTAGCCAACCTGCATTCCGTTTTTTGTCGGCAGGGATGGCGTTAGAAGCGTAACATCTTTTTTATCTTCACCATACAGTCCTAAAACCAGGCATTCGCTGAAAAAATTGGCGATCTGCTTTTTAGGAAAATTCACCACAGCCAGGATCTGTTGTCCGACCAATTCTTCTTTTTTATATAATGAGGTAATCTGTGCGGAAGACTTTCTAATGCCCAAATCTCCAAAATCTATTTCCAGCTGATAAGACGGGTTTCTTGCTTTTTCAAAATCGCTTACGGAGATAATGGTCCCGCAGCGGATATCTATTTTTTCAAAATCGGTCCAGGAAATTTCCGGTTTTATATTCATAATCATTCTGCTTTTGTGACGGTATTTTCTGAATTTGAAGTAAGGCCGGCTGCTTTCAGGCTGCCGGAAGTCATCAGAAAATGTTTTAACAAATGTATTAAAATAATGAAAGTTAGAAAATGCTTTTTAAAACATAAAAATTTTAGCATTAATAATCAGTGAGTTAATAAATATTTGGGCTCTATTGAATAAGTTGCATGCAGGATTTCTGTAAAGAAGGATTTATACTCATGAGTACTCAGAGGAATAATGTTTAATGCTAAAATCAAAAACAATGAAGAAACAGAAAGTACTTCTATTTTTAACGGCTGCCTTATTTGCCGTGTTAGGAATCTCTTTAACCTCCTGTATGAACGATCAGTACGAACCGATCCCGGTGAAAATAAGCGACATCAACGGAAATTATAAAGCCCGGCTGATAACCTCACAGGGAGGAATGTTCAATGAAAAAATCATTGATTTTACCGCAAAGGATTCAATAATAACTTTTAAAGATTTCCCGGTGAAAGAAATTGTAAAAGCTGTTGTGGCAGATCCGGTAAAAGCCGACACCGCTTTGGCGCACCTGGGAAAAGTAGAATACAAGCTCGATTATACCTCCAAGATCAATACGGACCAGAATGTAATTGAACTTACTTTTGAACCCCAAACCCTGGTTCTCCAGATCGCGGTAGACGGGACTGTAAGAAATACGGTAGTGAAGCTGATATCCAAGCAGAAAGGATTTTTTGTAGGTTACGACGGATCGATGAGGTTTGGTCTGGAAGCGGAAAAGATAACCGTAGACGGAACGGACCTCCCATCTTATCAAACCATAAAATATGAGGTGCCGATCAGTATTAAGAATTAAAATAAGGGTATCATAAAGACAAAGGAAGTCTCCGGCTGAGGCTTCCTATCTTTACAGGATGATAATAGAAGCTGAATGATTGATAATTATTAATGGAAGAAAATCAGGAGCAGATTTTGGTAAGCCGCCTTTTGCAAAAGGAAGAAGCGGCCTGGAAAGAACTTTTCGAAGTGTATTCAGGCAGTCTTACTTATGTCTGTTCACGGTATATCTTGGATAGAGAAGATGTTCATGATGTTTTGCAGAACAGTTTTGTCCTGATGTTCCGTTCGATTGCGTCTTTTGAATACAGAGGAAAAGGTTCTCTAAAGGCCTGGATCACAAAAATTGTAGTCAACGAATCTTTAAAGCACATCCGAAAAAATCCTGATTTTAAAACCGTGGGCGAAGATTTTGAAATTGCGGATGAGCCGCAGGATGACGAGCCGGATCTGAGAGAAATTTCGCAGCAGATGATTATGGAGCTGATCCGTTCTCTCCCGGAAGGATACCGCACGGTTTTTAACCTGTTTGTTTTTGAAGAAAAAAGCCATAAAGAAATTGCGGAAATCCTGGGAATTGCAGAAAATTCTTCCACTTCGCAGTTTCACAGGGCAAAATCAATGCTTGCCCGGAAAATAAAAGAGTATAAAATGTCTAAAGCAATGCCCTATGAGCGATGAATGGTTAAATGATCTGCGCAGAAAAATGGAAGATCATACGGAGGATGTTCCTGACGGATTGTGGAGAAATATCAGGGACGAATTGTTTGAGGAAGAGGAAGGGAAGAATATAATTCCCGGCCTCATAAATGATGATCTGAAAGCGCAGGTAAGGGCTGCTGAGACGGTTAGTCCTAAACCTTTATGGTATCGCATGGGCGGGGTTGCGGCGGCCGTTGCTGTATTCTTTATTCTGGGCTGGCTTATTGGTTTTGATCTGAATAAAACAGGTAACAATGAGCCGGAATATGTTTTAAACCGAAAAAGTAAGGTTCAAAAAGAAACAGATTCTTCCGGTAAAATATCGGGAAAACAAAATGTTAAATCTGCTGAAAATGCAATCGTGATAAAAGGTAATCCCGCTGAAAAGCAGCATCATGCCCTGACCCGGAATATTTCTGAACCTTTTTTAACATCAATAAAAACGGAAAGAGCAGGCCTTTGGATTAAATCTGTTTTTAAAACTCAGGAAGATATTAAAAATGAGAATTTTAAGCATCAAAGCAATCAGGCCTTATCCGCGGAATCTTATGCCGTTGCAGAGCAGGATGTAAACAAACAGCAAGAATCTCATGAACTTCTGACAAAAGAAGAAAGGGAATGGAAAGAAAAATTTGAAGAAGAGGAAAAGAAGAAGCTGGCCCGGAATAAGACCCGTAAACCGTGGACGGTAGGCATGCTTACCGGAAATGCTTCTTCAGGAACTACTGACCGGTTTCCGGGATACGCTACTTTAAACGGAGCCACGCTGAGTCTTCCTGAAATGTGGAGCTTGGATTATGGAGAAGATCCTTTGATGTCTATTCTTCTGGCGAACCAGGATAAAAAAGTGGATGCAACGATCAGGCACAAAACGCCGATTACATTCGGGGCTTCAGTTCTGAAAAATATCGGAAAAAGATGGAGCATAGGAACGGGAGTCAGCTATACAAAGCTTTCTGCAGAGCTTACCTCCGGAAATGGGGACAATTTCATCAGCAGCGAACAGAATATTCATTATGTGGGAATTCCGGTTCAGGTTAATTATAACGTCATTCAGAAAGGGTCTTTTACGGGATATGTGTCAGGAGGCGGAGCATTTGAAAAAGCGGTTTCAGGTGATCTGAGGACAAAATATATCGTTGATGGTGTCGTGAAAGAGGAAACCAGAGAAAAAGTAAGTGAAAAACCTGTTCAGGTTTCTGTAAATACGGCAGTCGGATTACAGCTGAAAGTCATCCGGAATATCGGGATCTATGCAGAGCCGGGAATAGGATATCACTTTAATGACAACAGTTCCTTAAATACCGTTTATAAAGAGAAACCTTTGAACTTCAATCTGAAATTCGGAGTTAGGATCTTGATTGATTAGAAATATTTTCTGTATCAGTTCAGTATAGCTTTTAAATAACAAATCACCAATAAAATAAATAATATGAAAACAAAACTTATGTTTTTCAGTCTTTTGCTTTTAAGCTTTTTATATGTAAAAGCACAGCAATGCACTCCAACGGTTACAAGCCCGAGATTAGGAACCATGTTTCCGGACAAGATCGTCTTTTGTAATTCAGAAACGGAAACCCTCACCACTACCCAAACGTACGCAACCTACCAGTGGTATCGGCAGGAATGGGACTGGCAAACCCCGAATACCAACCCGTGGGTTGCTGTTCCGGGAGCCACTTCACAGACTCTTACCATCAACGGAACGGATGATATGCTGTATTATTTCAAAGTGGAGGTTACACAGAACGACTGTACGGCAGAAAGCACCCCCATCCTTGCAGACGGCTACGCGTACGGACTTCCTTTCATGATGGCGGATTTTCAGCCGGGAACTTATGAAGAAATCGGGCCGGGCGAATACAATGTTTGTCAGGGAGCCTCGGTGCAGCTGAATGATGGCTTCCCGCAGCTTTACGGAGTCCACACCTGGTTCCGTTGTCTTCCGGCAAACAATCCGCCTTCACCGGCCGATCCGTGTATTATTCCCGGGGAAACAGGAGATTCTTACACAGCGACAACCACCGGCCATTACGGATTCTATGCCTGTACCGAATATTGCCCGGACCAATGCGAAATGCTGGGTGATTTTGCCTTTATCCAATTAAATTTCGGGAACTGGAGCAGCTGTGCAAGCCTTTCAACCGGGGAAACCCAGCCGAAAGAAAATGCCCTGAGCATTTATCCCAACCCGGCTTCACAGGTTATTTTTATCGGTAAAGCATCAGACAAAAAGTACCCGGAAGTTTCTATCATCGATATGTCCGGAAAATTAATCCTGCAGAAAAAAGACCATCAATACACTGAAGCAATCGATGTAAGCAGCCTGGTACCCGGAACATACATGATCGTCTCTAAAAGCTCAAACGGGAAACTGTACCGGAACAAGTTTATTAAAAAATAATGCGGCAACACCTGCGCAAATTTAGTTTTTTCAATAATCACCGTAGAGGCTGCTTTCAGAGCAGTCTCTTTTCATTAAAAATAAAAGCTGCCCCCGAGATTTGGAGGCAGCTTTGTTATTTATTCGGGTTAAAGATCTACTTTTTAATCCACCACTGACTGTCTTTCCGGTCGGAGCGCTTTACGCCATTGTTCAGCGTGTAGGCAAAGCCAACACCCAGGGTCTGTTTAAGCTGGGTCTTCTGGATCTGGTTGTGATCGTACATTAAATCAACCGTGATATTGGAAGAGATAAATTTGTTGACTTTTAAATTAAGTATCATTCCGTAGGCCAGGACGAGTCTTTCAGGATGATCCAGGTAATTGGAGAAAACGGAAGCCGTATTGGTAACGTTGATGTTTTCCATCAGCTTTACTTTATAATAAGCCGTTCCTAAGAAACCGTATTGAAGCAAAGAAGTGTCTCCGTCTGCTTTCAAGCCGTAAGTGCCGGCTACCTGCAGCTCTTTGTCCAGGACAAAAACCCATCTCGCGTTACTTGGCCGAAGCGTCACATTGATATTGTCATTCGGCCGGTAGGTGATTCCCATCCCGGCATTAACATAGCCGGGGGCCATGAAATTGGAGATTTTTTTGGCTCCGGGATTATTGCCGTCTTCGTATCCCGCAGAAAATTGCGAGAGTAATCCTGCCCCTGCCGAAAGGTACCAGCCTTTCGAAAATTTCCTTCCGTAGTTGGTGGAAATGTTGATCACATCCTGGGTTTTTCTTACGCCAAGCCCTTTCGTATCATTCTGTCCGTAATTGAGAAGAATGATGTTTTCCCAAAGATCCTTGCCTTTTTCGTAGGTAATGTTGTAATCCAGTGCGGCAAGCCATCCTACGTTGTTGGCACCTCCGCCCACCCAGTTGGAAAACGCTGCTTGATTGATCATTACAGACTGCTTTCCTATTACCGACCAGTGTTTTATGGTATCTTTTTTGACTGCTGGCGTATCGATGATCACTACCTGCGCACCGGCGAAAATTCCTAGAGAAACTGAGAGCATTACTAAAAACTTCTTCATGACTTCAAGATTTATTTTAATAAAAATTTCGTACAAAAATATTAAATATAAATTTTATGGATCCGGATTCAGGCTGCCCAAAGTTGCCGTACCTAAATTTTTAATGTTTTTTTAAGGTCTTCTCTGCTTCTCGTGACATGATCAAAGAGCCATAAACCTGAAAGTGAAGGAAATCATTACTTTTTGGCTGAAATCGATCCGCGATGAGGTCATTCGTCGACAAATTTTCCGAAATTTATCATTGGCTTTTCATTTGACATAAAATAGGCATGTTTAAAAATAATGTAATTTCCAAAAGAGCGGTTATCAACCCGTTGCTGATGCTTTCAGCCATGTGGCTGGGCTATTTTCTACAGTTGCACGGCTTTTTTGCAAGTTGCTTCGGAGCCATTATTCCTTTATTGCCGGAAGGGCTGCTGGGAATTGTTACGTCTCCGCTTTTACATGGAAGCCTGGATCATATTATCGGAAATTCCATTCCCATGGCAGTTCTGATGTTCCTGCTGTATGAATTTTATCCGCTGGTCGCCAATAAGGTTTTTATTATCGGCTGGCTGGCAACCGGATTTCTGGTGTGGCTCCTTCCGCCGATTGATATCATGACGGGCGAATATCTTTACACCTGCACCATCGGAGCAAGCGGGGTTGTTTATGTCCTCGCTTTTTTCCTTTTTTTCAGCGGTGTTTTTAAATGGAATGTAAAACTGCTTACCATTTCTCTGCTGGTGGTATTGTATTACGGAAGTCTTGTCTGGGGAATGCTGCCGGAAGAATTGTTCTCCAATCTTCAGGAGCCCAGTAAAATTGCATGGCAGGCCCACCTTGCAGGAGCTGTTGTAGGAATTATCCTCGCTTTTATGTTCAAAAGGGTAGGCGATAAGAAGAAAAGATACATTTGGGAATTCCCCAATTATTATAGTGAAAAAGATGATAAACTCTGGCAGGAATACAAAGAAAATCATCCCGAAGACTTTATGGAATTGCCTTACAAAAAGAAAGACGATATCTGGGACAGGCTGGATGAACTGAGAGGTAAAAATTATTGATTTATAGCTGTTTAAAATAGTTATTTGGTTAAAAGAATCTTCTTATTCATCAGTGTAAACATAAAAATTCTATATTTAAACCTGAACAGATTTTAAAAAATCTTTACATTTGTAAAAAACAACACAAATGTATTCTGAAGAACACCTTTATTCCATTGCTTTACGTGAGTCCAGTCTGATCGGTGACATTAATTTCCACAAGCTTGTCCGTACTTTCGGAAGTGCAAAATCGGCTTGGGAAAATGCCAGAAAAGAATATAAAAAGCTGGACGGATTCGGAAAAAAGATCATCTCCGATATAGAAAATCCCGAACATCTTACATTTGCGGAGCAGGAGCTGAAATTTTGTGAAAGAAATAATATCATAATCAATCTGAGGCATCGTAATAACCTGCCTTCTTTGCTGAATGAATGCGATGATGCCCCGGCGATTCTCTATCAAAAAGGTACATTCGATGCCTCCAGGCAGAAAGTAAGCATTGTCGGTACCCGGAATATCACGGCTTACGGAAAGCAGTTTATCCATGATTTTTTTGAGGAAACAGCATCCTGTCATTTCACATCGGTGAGCGGCCTCGCATTGGGCGTAGATAAGGAAGTGCATGAGCAGTCCCTTCACCATCAGGTTGCAACAATAGGCGTCCTGGCTCACGGTTTCCATACGCTATACCCATCCAAGAATAAAAAGCTGGCCGAAAAGATCCTGGAAGAAGGCGGGGCGCTGTTTACGGAATTCAACTCGTCAAGAAAACCGGACCGTGAAAACTTTATCCAGAGGAACCGGATTGTGGCGGGAATCTCTCCGGCAACCGTAGTTGTGGAAACGGCATTCGGCGGAGGTTCCATCAGTACTGCTACCTATGCGAATGTATATAACCGTGAAGTGTATGCTTTACCCGGAAGGATTACAGACAAGCAGAGCCAGGGATGCAATCACCTGATTTTTCAACATAAAGCTTCTGCCATTTCTACCGTTAAAGACCTGGTGGATCAGTTAGGATTTCATAAACCAAAGTCGAAAACCGAAGAGCTGTTTCCCTACAGTGAAGTGGCTGTACAATTTACTGGAAATCAGAAGATCGTGTTCGATGCAATATTTGAAAATCCTAATATTTCTTTGGATGATCTTGCCGATAAAATCAGCCTTTCTTCTCATAAGATTTTACCGGTAATTTTAGAATTGGAGCTTTTGGGGAAATTAAAATCGTTTTCAGGGAGGCAATTTTTAGCAATCTGATATTTAATGATTTCTTAATATTGCATTAGATCAGACATAACATTTAATTTTTAATAAAAATTACATTGAAATTATTAATTTAATAATATTTCGAAACATTATTATTCAATTTTTAACAATCTTTAAATAAGGTGTTGCGAATTTCGAAAAAAAAATTAAATTTGTTGACAATAATATTCAACCCTAATATATGGAACAATATAATATTGACCAGAAAATTCAAGAATTTATAGCTAAAATTGAGGCGAAAAACCCTAATGAGCCGGAATTTTTACAGGCGGTAAAAGAAGTTGCCGTTACGGTAATTCCGTTTATCATGACGAAGAAGGAGTATACGGGCATGAAGCTTCTGGAAAGAATGGCGGAAGCTGAAAGAATTATTATCTTCAGAGTTCCATGGGTTGACGATAAAGGAGAAATTCAGGTAAACAGAGGTTTCAGAATCCAGATGAACTCTGCCATCGGTCCGTACAAAGGGGGAATCCGTTTCCATCCTACGGTAAACCTTTCCGTTCTTAAATTCTTAGCTTTCGAACAGGTGTTTAAAAACTCTCTGACGACTCTTCCAATGGGAGGCGGTAAAGGAGGTTCGGATTTTGATCCGCAAGGGAAATCCGATATGGAAGTGATGCGTTTCTGCCAGGCTTTCATGACGGAAATGTGCAAGCACATCGGTCCTGAAACAGACGTTCCTGCGGGAGATATCGGGGTAGGAGCCAGAGAAATCGGATATTTATTCGGTCAGTATAAAAAAATCAGAAATGAATTTACAGGGGTTCTTACCGGAAAAGGACTTGCTTACGGAGGCTCACTGATCCGTCCTGAAGCTACAGGATATGGGGTGGTATACTTCGCAGAGCAGATGCTTAAGACGATCGGACAGACCTTTAAAGATAAAGTGGTAACAGTTTCAGGTTTCGGAAACGTAGCCTGGGGAGTAATCAAAAAAGTAAACGAGCTGGGCGGAAAGGTGGTTACACTCTCCGGACCGGATGGATATGTTTACGATAAAGACGGGATCGACGGAGAAAAAATCGATTACCTATTGGAACTGAGAGCTTCAGGAAACAACAGGGCGGAAGACTATGTAAAGAGATACCCGAACGCAGAATTCTTTGCCGGCAAACGACCTTGGGAAGTGAAGTGTGATGTAGCAATCCCTTCCGCAACCCAGAACGAGCTGGATCTTGACGATGCAAGATTGTTGGTAGAAAACGGCTGCGTATGTGTAACCGAAGCGGCAAATATGCCTTCTACATTAGACGCCATCAATTATTTCTTAGATAACAAGGTATTGTTCTCTCCGGGGAAAGCTTCCAACGCTGGTGGAGTAGCAACTTCAGGGCTTGAAATGACGCAGAACTCGATCCGTCTGAACTGGACTTCCGAAGAGGTAGACGCAAGGCTGAAAGAGATCATGATCGGAATCCACAAAGCCTGCCGGGATTACGGAAAAGAGGAAGACGGCTATGTGAACTACGTAAAAGGCGCCAATATCGCCGGCTTCGTGAAAGTAGCTGAAGCAATGCTCGCTCAGGGAGTAGTATAAAATATAAAGGTTGGGAAAATTCCCGGCCTTTTTTCGTATAACCTGTTCCCGGGGATTACAAATGGGATAAAAGTAAAAAAGTGAAAGGAGAAAGCGTTGAAATTATTCAACGCTTTTTTTATGGGCTGTAGATGTTGTATTTAATGTTAACGTTTTAAAGTTGTTCTCTAAAATAAAACATAAAAAAATCCTGAAAGAATTTTCAGGACTTATTATTTTGCTTATCGATTATTTTTCTTTTTCATTTTTCTGTCACTCTTCATGCCATCCTTGTTTTTCCAGTTGGCGGTATCGGTTTTGGATTTGTCCCAATCGTTATTGGTTGTTCCGTTGGGATTATTCATGTTGTTATTGTTTATATTCCCATGGTTCCGGGTTGTATCACGACGGGTCGTGTCTGCCTTCTTCTGTGGGGTAGTCTGTGCAGATACGGTAATGGTACCGAAAGCTACAAAAGCTGCTGCTAAAATTAAATTTTTCATAAAGTAATATTTAAGTTTGATGATATTATGTTAAATACAATTATCGTACAAAGTCGTGCTTAAAATAATGTTTTAACTTGATTTATAATTAATTAAGATAAATTGGGCGGTATGTACCACAAAAAATCCCGAAATAAAAATTATTCCGGGATCACATTTCTACTTTGTTTTGAATTTAAATATTTACTTAGACTTTTTCTTTTTGGTTTTCTTCTCTTCCTGTATGATGGTTGTGGATTTGGTAGTATCTGCTGCTATTCCGGTGCTTATTCCGGCGGCGGCATTGGTGTTTGTAGAGCTGTTGACTGCGGAAGCGTCTACCGTTGCAGCGGCTGATGCGTTTGGATTTACAGTGGTTTGGGGCGAAGTAGTTCCCAAATTTGAATTGGTCTGGGAATTCTGTTGCAGCTGGCCGGTCTGCTGATTTGCAGAAGTTGATGTCTGGTTTTGCAATGAGGTTCCCGTTTGAGCCGATACGATTCCGGCGATGGCAAGTGCAGCCGTTAAAACTAACTTTTTCATGATGTAATATTTTAAATGGTTGTTTAAATAAAACGTCCCCATTATATCGGATATTATATCTGAAACTTTGATTTAACGCACTTTATCATTATTTAAGACAGATTTAGAATTACCGCTTACTTTGCCAAATTCTTCATAATTCTTTCTACAAACTCATAGGCAGCAGGGCAGATGACGGTATTTTTGATCATCAGGTTATTGATCTGGTAGATTTTTTTCCGGTCGGTGTGCGGATATTCCCGGCAGGCTTTTGGCCGGACATCATAGATCGAGCAGGTGTTGTCTTCATTAAGGAAGAAGCAGGGAAGATTCTGTAAGACTTTATCATTATCTTCATCAACGCGCAGAAATTTGGCTTCGAAGTCGGCCGGCTTCATGCGGAGGTGTTTGGCAATCCGTTCGATATCTTTTTCCGTATACAGCGGCCCGGTTGTTTTGCAGCAATTGGCACACTGGAGACAGTCGATATGCTCAAAAACTTCCTCATGGGTTTCCTGAACCACGTAATCAAGGTTTTTCGGCGGCTTTTTTTTCAGTCCGTCAAGAAATTTTTTATGCTCTTTCTGTTTCTGTAAAGCCTGCTTTTTGTAAAGTTCCAAATCCATTTATTCTTGCTTTTCCGCCATTGTGGGAAGCTCTGCTTTTAGGTAATCATTAATTTTATCCAGGTCCAGAATCGTGGAAAGATTCTTCTTGTCCGGATAATACATCGGGGTAAATTTTGCACCGTACATAATTTCCCGGGATACATACGACGTTCTCTGTACTACGGTATTTGAAAATACTTCGTCAAACGCACGGATATGGACGATAATTTCAATATCCGTATTTTTAAAATCCTCTTCGGAAAACCTGTAAAACGGGGAATCCTCATCGATCACATGTACAACGGTCCAGTTCAGCGCCAGCGTATTGATTTTGCTTAGTTGGGTTTTCAACTGATAAAAACGGCTTTTCTGTGTGCCGTCTTCTACCACTTCAATAGCGGCGGAAACAATAACATCGGCATCCGTTAGCGCATTGTTCTTGTAAGGTGCCAGCCTGAACATTAATGCTGAGGTTCCCTTAAAAGGCGCAATCACTGCGATATCGGAAAATTTCAAGTAAGCCCTCGGCCGGGAAAACCTTCCGTAAAAAAGTCCCGTTGCAATGGCAAAGGTAAGCAATCCTAAAAAAGCTTCAAAAGTAGCCACCAGACTGGCCATAAAACCAACCGGCGCTATTCTTCCGTAGCCCACAGTGGTAAACGTCTGTGAACTGAAGAAAAAAACATCGATAAATTCATTCACCGGATCGCTTTTATCGATTCCCGTCAGGTGTTCTACCCCGATCAGGTAATAAATGAAGGCGAAGAAAATATTTATTAAAATATAAGCAACAACAAGGTAAGAGAGGAACTGAAATGTAGACAGGTCCAGCATGGTGTGGTACCAGCTGAACCGGTTGAAGATATTCATTCCTTTCCGGTTCACATTCGGAAGCCCGCTTTTGTTGATAAACCTTCCCGAAGCATTATCGCCAAACCCGCTGTTTTCCGTATTCTCCTGACGGATTTTCTGTCTGAATCCTCTGGCCATTTAGGTTACTTGTATTTTTTGATTTTTCCTTTTTCCGATATGCAAAGATAAAATATTGTTTGTATGGAATTTAGAAAAAATATAGGTGAAGATTTCTCTGGTATTATAAGATTACTTTTTTAGAGTTATATCATAATCAGTAGTTTGGTATCTTCAAAGATATCCCTTTATTTTGAGATATATGTAATTTATATATTGTTAAATATGCTAATTATTAAATAAAAATAGACCTTTTGATTATTTGTTATAAATGAAAAAAACAAACATTTTAAATAATTTTTTTTAATACGACGAGTTTTGGCGTTGTGCCGTTAGATATTTGTATAAAGAAAATTAGATGAGAATAAACATCAAAATTTAAGGTGGATATCCGTTAGCCGGACACCACCTTAAAAAATAAGGCTAAAACCGGAAGTATTCTACTAAAAAGAACTTCCCACTTTAATCTTAAAAACCAAAACAAAAATAAGAAAAAAATGTCAACAAATGAAAATACGCCCATCTCTGGGCAATTCTGGGACTGGATGCAGTCGTACTGGCATACTAACAGGGACTTTCCGCCCGCTCATCCGGATTGGCGAAAAAAGGCAGATCTGGTAGACGGAAAAGTTCCGGCCGGCCAGCTTCCCAGCTACGTGGATGATGTGCTGGAATTCAGCTCTTATGCGGATTTACCGCAATCAGGAGAAAAAGGGAAAATATACATTACAACAAAAGACAACAAGCAGTTCCGTTGGGGCGGCTCGGCCTATATTGAGATCAATTCCGGTGAAAACGTAATGACGCTCAATACAGAACAGTCTATAAGTGGCAGAAAATATTTCGTAACATCCAATGGAAGTGATATTCTTAATCAGAAGTTATGGCTAAGATCATTTGATGGTTCGAATCCTGCTGCTGTTTATTATAAAGACGGATATGGTTCCGGAGCATTGGGCTTTGATGGTGACGAATTCCGTTTGACTAATGTAGGGATCAGTGCTTATGCTTATCTGAATACAAAAGGGATTAAAAAGGATCGCTCAAGTGATGATTATTTTTTAACAGGTGGTGGTGGACATCTGGATTCAAGAACAAAAGAAGATTCCTGGTTTCACTCTTCAAGAGACTTTTCTAAGGGCACTTTGATTGAAACTGATGTGGATTATTCGGTAGAATATGGAGATCAGTTCCTTTTGGAAATGAAAGGGAATATGTATTTTGATAGATTGCCTTTAGATGCAAAGATACAGGGATATATCTATTATGGAACGATAATAGCCCAGAGCGGCTATTCTACAGTGAGTGATTTTAATTATGTGATTGCCCTTAATTTCAACGGCAAACTGTGCTTTTGGTTTCCTCGTATGGCTTACTGGCAGGGATTTGATGTTAAACTCACAGTGGGTTACGGAGGTTTAAATCAAGGTAGAAACAGGGTTATAAATGTAAGTGACAGTGATGATCCGAAAGGAACAAAAAGAGTACAGATTAACTTGGAGAAACTTGCATTCAGGTCCTGGGTAGATAAAAATTATCTTCCTTTTACTGGCGGATCTTTATCAGGGGACCTAGCATTAAAAATTTTAAAATCTGACGTTTTAGATGGAAACCAAATTGTAAATGCAGGAAATCAAAATCAACTCTACTTCGGTAATACTTCGGTTGATACAGTCTACCATGAATCAGGAAACAACCATATTTTCTCCAATAAAGGGAATACAAGTTTTACAATAGACTCTAATGGAAATGTAACAGCGAAAAATGCAGTCAACGCAGGAAATGATTCTGAAATCGGAGGAAGAATATTTGGGAAAAGGACTGTGATTGATACTCTGGGTTTAGATGAATCCAAATATTATCCGGTTACTATCCAATGTAACAGCAGTTATCCTTCTACCATTAAAGTATACAGAACTTTGGATGCTTCAATGGGAGTGCCTTCTTATTCAACGCATGGGGGCGGATTCTGGTGCTATTATGAATTCGAAGTCTATGGCAGTGGCTGGGGAACTTCTCATTTTAAAGCAATTTGTAATTATCAGGATGAATCGTGGGTAAAAAATGATATTAAAGTTATTGGCTATGATCAGATGGCACGATCATCGAATGTCGTAATTTACCTTAGAGGCGGTTCTAAATATTGGCTTGACGTTAATAGTACATCAGTTCCATCGCTTCATACTTCTCCTTTTACCCTCTATGACGAGACTGTAGAGCCTACAAAATCGAGAATCTGGAGTGGAGGTATTTTAATGAAGGCAAATACAAATGATATTCAAAAGGCTGTAAACGGACTGGAAAATACCTTAAGAGATCATGTGACATTGAATGATGTTCAAACAATAACAGCAAGAAAAGTAATTAGTAAAGACTTAGGAACCAATGATTATATTAATGTTGCTCAACATTATGGACAATTCCAAATAGGTAAAAATTCTGATGCAAAGTCTTTAGAATTTGCTGTTTTAGATAATGGTACTTCAGTTATTCAATCAAAAGAAGTTGGCGTTGGTTATAATCCATTAATTTTAAACCCAGCTAATAATGGTGGTGTTGCTATTGCAGGTTCACCATATTCAGGATATGGTCTAACAGTTCACGGTTCAACCTTTTCAAGGGATGGCTTTATTAAAGAAGGTTCAAATAATAATTATCTATTATTAGGTGGAGGTGGGCATGTTCCCAATACTTTACTTACTTATGAAGATAATAGGACAATTTACCCAGATGAGTTAGCTCCTCAAAAATTAAAATTTGGATTTACTTCTTATGATAATAATAATGGTGCTTCAGGTTCTTGGGCTGACTTTCTTCATTTTGGAGGTTATGGAGATTCTTCAGGAGGAAATCAAAATTTGTTAATGATTAACAGAAATGGTTTTGGAATCAGACAATATCAAGCACCTTGGCAAAATAATAATCCATATAGCGAATATGTAGATTTCTGGAATACAAATCATTTTACACAAGCCAATGTAAATTCATGGAATAACATGATTTATGACTATGTTACTCTTGGTAGCCCACAAAGTATTAATGCAAGAAAAAGTATTGGTGGAGCTGCTGGAAATGGATATAGTGATGCAGCTTTAGAAATAAGAGGAGCAGGAACTACAAACCTGGCAATATATCCAACTTTATCGTTTCACCAACCAGGGGCATATGCTTCAACGCTGAGTTTAAGAGGTGATGGTAATTTTCATTTTATGGATATTCTTGGTACTTCATATGTACCTGTAAAGTCTTCAGGTTTTATTAAAAGCGGTTCAGATGATAATCACGTACTTTTAGGTGGTGGCAGCCATAAATCTGTTTCTGATTTCATCACCGAAACAAGTTGGAACAATATTACCGGTAAAAAATGGTTTAAAACTGATGGTGGTAATAATTGGGATAATAATACGGTAAGAATACAAGGTATTAATGGTTATGATGCAGGATTAACATTTTATAGAGATGGTATTGATGTTGGTCAAATTATATTTGATGGTTACAATTTTAAAACAACAAATTCTAATAATGATGGTTACAAACCAATTATATCAAGTCATTTTATAAAAAGTGGTTCTGACGGTGATCATATGCTTTTAGGTGATGGTAATCACAAATCAATATATGATTTTGCTACTACAGCACAATTGGCTTCAAAAGTTAATGCAACTGATGGAGCATTAAACCTAGGATTTGGAGGAGGAGGTTCTCCCTTAGCATTACCATACATTCAGCATTCTGATGGAACCTACGTTGATTTAGCGCGCGAAGATCGGACGATTCAGGCGTGGGAAAATGCACAAGCAATTGGTTTTAATGGTGCTTTATCAGCAAATGGTGTATATGTGTATCATAGAATAGATGGTTATATACAAATTGCTGATAAAAATTGGGTAACCACACAATTAGCTAATAAAGTTACATCAGTTAATAGTACATATTCGATTGACTGGGATGGTTCATCAACATACCTCATCAGAAACAGTGTGAATCAGGGGTATTTGTTTCATTCAGGAAATTTAAGTCCTGTTACTTTAGACACACCTCAAACCATTATTCATCAAAAGACTTTTAATGCAGGTATTGGACTTACACAAGGTCAAAAATTAAACCTTGCTGGGTTTGGTGATGCTGCACATTATATACAAAGATTTAATGATGATTCAGATGGTTTTGGAATTTCTACTGCTTTTACAGTTAAAGTCTATAATAATGAAAATACGAATTTATTTAAAGTTGGTATAAACGGTCAAGTAGATTTATCAGAGGGTGGAAGACTAGATGGTTATGGTAATTTATTTTTACAACAGTCTTCAACAGGTGGTAATGCAACAGGTATTTGGTGGGAAAAAAATGATGATAGCGACAAAATTGCTGGTATTGGTACAATGACACAAGATGGTAATTTTGAATATTTTTATATGGGATGGGGATCAAAACCTTGGGTACAAGCAAATAATCTAAGCATAGGTACAGATAGCATACTATATAAAAACAATATTGTATATCATGCTGGTAATTTTGACCCTAATGGCTATCAAGTCTGGGTTCTTAATCAATTAAATAATTACTTTAACAAATTCCCAATTGATTATATTGGAGCAAGTCATGATTTAAATAGTTTAGCTCAAACAGGGTTTTATAGTATTGCCTATGGAACACTTAATTCTGGTAATTACACAGGTCCAAGAGATGGCAAAAGAGCCTTACTTCATTTTGAGACAGAAAATATATATTCTGCTTCGCAAATACAAACAGAAAGATATAATGGTAATATTGTCAGCAGAACTAAGTCTGATGGAGGATGGAGCAATTGGGTAAGACACTGGGGAGACAATGACTTCACGGCTGCGGATGTTGCAAAATGGAACAACTCCCTCAGTACATCATCTGCCTCAGAAGAAGTAATCCTGGAAGATGATACGCTAAAAATCCAACCGGATGAATTCTCGTTACAGGGAAACAGCTCTTATAATATAGGAAGCAAAAAGAAACTGGTACACGTTCTGTTCAGAGAAGGAAGGGAACTGAATATCAGGGATCTGACCAAAAGACAAACCATTGTTGTTTTCAACTTCAGCAAAGACTGGATCAATCTGAATATAGAAGGCTTAAAGCCTTACCCGTTATCTCCTGAGATGCAGGTGACGCTGTATATCAGTGATGAAGGGGAAGTGATGCTGTACAATGAAAACAGCTTTAAAAAATTGCAATAAGCGGTAATATTTTTTTAATGCGTCAAGTTCTGTCGCTGTGACAGAATATCTTTGTTCCAGTAATAAAAAACACATCAACTTACCATTAAGTTTTTAAATCTTTAAAAATTCAGCATTCAAAAAAATGCCGGACAGCCAGAATTATGTTTAAAAATATAAAAAAATAATGAAAGAAAAAATTAAGAAGAAGGGTGGATAGCAGAGCCGGAACCACCTTAAAAAACAGGGCTGCAAAAACAGGAATCGATCCTACTAAAAAGGGCTTTTCCAATTTTAATCTTAAAAACCAAAATAAAAATGTCTACAACCGATTTAAATACAAACAACAGTTCCCAGACCCTGTTCAGGTTTGCTACCATGAGAAACCCGGAACTGTCTGATCCTAAAAACAAAGAAAGAAGATTTATCTTCAGGGATTATAATACTCAAAAAGGAGTTATTGATCCGAGAGTAGAGGCAGGAGAATCTCTACAGAAAGTATGTGCGCAACCCACAGGACTGACTATAAAAAAAGAGCAGACTTTAAAAGAAGATGATCCTGCATTTTACGCATTGGCTGTCTGGATAGCTAGAAACAAGGCTACCGCAAGTAAATCTGAATTTGATAAGATGATTCAAAAATATAAGGATTATCTTGCAACCATCAGACCTGTTGCTGTTATTGATTATTCCGTTATCTGGGATAATTTGATTTATCAGGTAGTAACCCAAAAAGACTTTTATGCCAAAGAAACCCTTATGCAGTTTCTGCATCTTAATCATATCCTATCCGTATACGATTTTACGGAAGAAGTTTATCAGGATGTGGTAAAAGCTAAAGTCGTATTGCCGAAAGAACTTTTCAAAGTTTCGCAGTCAGGTACTACCGGTACATCGGGAAGCACCACAACGCAAAGAACGGCTTATAATGATAAAGCCATGAAATTTGCAGAAGCAACAGTTCATCTGAAAGAAAATGAAGCACTTGCTGAATCAATGTCAAAACTCGAAAAAGCGTATAAAAAGCAATATGATGAGGCCTATAAAACCTCTTACGATCAATATCAGGATCGTGTAAAGCCGCTTTTAAAATCATTACAGAAAGATACGGCAGAAGCCGACCGGAAAAAGCAAATCCTGGAAAACCGGATCAATTACCTAACCCAGCTGAGCGTGGCCGATCCGGAGAAGTTTTATGCCAACAGCGAGCTGGATATGGAGCTTCACCGCATCAAGGATGAGATTATGCAGATTACGGTGCCAGAAACAGAGATTCCGGATTTTGAATTTTCATATAAAACGCCTGAGATTGACGCGGCGATTCTCGGAAGGACTTTAAGTGTACAGGATCAAAATACCCTGCTCCGCTTATTTGGTGCCTCAAGTGTTACAGAAGCCTTATCAGGAATCACCACTTTTGATGAGCTGAGCCAGAATCTCACCCAGAATACGCAAGTGCAGCAACAAACCATACTAAATAATACCGTTTTAAACCAACAGGTGTCTGCAAACGTAGGAGGTGTTTTGGTACCGGTAAGCAACTCGGTAAATTCCAATGGATGGATTTCTTACAGTGTTAAAACAGCTGATATTGGCAATAATGCCTGGTATATTATGCTTACGATAGATGGTTTCACACATAACATCGTATCAGGATCATATAAAGTGACGATTAACGGGACCGATATCAGCTCTACCAATGTTATTCAGAATACGAACGGAGTACATTCACTTTTCTACAATGGAACAACTATTCCGGCTTCTCAAACCACCAACAGCAATGGATTTATATTGCAGGGAGAAGTTGTTCTGGATGACGGAAAGACTTATTTGTTAAATGTAACTTTAACAAGAGATCCTAATGAATTTAACCGTCCTCTTAAACAATACATTTTCAAAGGTGATGCTGCCCTTACTTTAAAACAGCCGGTTGTTACTGAGCCTGAAAACCCACAGAATCCAACCAATCCGACACCTACTACCAATCCGGCAAATACAGAGGTCTTTATTCCTTCTGGCTTCGGGATGAAGAATATCGGAGTGGCGGATTATAAAAGAGTAGAGCAAAGTACCTATTGTTATGTAGAAGGAGAAGTGGCCCATATTGAAAACATTATGGCCAGGGAATACAAAGAAAGGTCAACCAGAAGGCTGAAGCGAAGTGAATCCCAGACCACCAAATCTTCCGAGTCTGAAAAAGAAAAACTGACTGATACGACTTCTACTGAAAGGCATGAAATGCAGAGCGAGGTATCTAAAATTCTTCAGGAGTCCAAAGATTTTGCGGCTAATGCAGGATTTAATGCCAGCTGGGGAGGCGGCTCAGTAGGAGCTCCTTCTTTTGGATTAAGTGCGAATGCCAGTTATGCCACTCATAATTCCAAAGAGGAAAGCAACCGCCAGGCAGTCACTGAAGCGAAGGATATCACCGCCAGAGCTTTGGATCGAATTGTTACCAAAGTTAAAGAAGAGCGTATCGACAAGATCCTGGAAGAGTTTGAAGAAAACAACAAACATGGTTTCGATAATACCAAAGGAAGCAGCCATGTGGTAGGGGTTTACCGTTGGGTAGATAAAGTGGTGAAAAACCAGATTTATAATTATGGTAAACGTATGATGTTTGAGTTTATGATTCCGGAACCTGCTAAACTTCATAGACTGGGGATGGAGGTTGTAAATACAATGGAAAATAAGCTGGTAAAACCAGTAGATCCAAGAGAATCTTCTATTTGTAAAATGGAAAACTATATGATGCTTGATAGCAGTTTGGGAGAAACCATCCTAAAATATTGGTTAGGAATTTATAATGTAGAAATTGATAATTATCCGCCAAATAAAATCTTCGCATCAAAGGGATTTGCTTACGGCAGAGATTTACTTCAGGATATAGGAACGTCTTCTACAAGTGCTATAGGTTTACAAAAAGATATTGAAATACCGGAAGGCTACGTGGCGGTTAACTATGAGATTACTGGAGGAGGAAAACAATTATTAAGCTCATGGTTAAATGTAAGTATTGGAAATCTACAGGTTATCACGGATTCAGCAGCAGGTTCATTTAATAAGACCGGTGTTTTGAATAATTTATCAAATATAATTCCGGTAAGTATTTCTACGGATAGATTTTACTCTTTTGAAGCTAATGTGGTTATTACTTGTAATTTGAGTAAAGAAGGTAAAGTAAAATATTTACAAGCCGTTTTCAACAAAATTATTGAGGCATACGAAGCTGAACTAGGAAAATACAACCAAGCCTTAGCGGAAGCAAAAGCATTAGGCGTACAGATTAAAGGCTCTAATCCTGGTTTCTACAGAAAAATTGAGAACACAATTCTCAGAAGAAACTGTATTTCCTATATGCTGAATCAGAATCCAAACGTAGATCTTACATTCGGTAAAGGGAAATATTACAACAATGGATATTCTTCAGGAGACGAGACATTCCTTAATACAGATATCAAATTAGACGGAAAATTTGATCAATATGCAGCGTTCATTAAATTTATGGAGCAGGCATTTGAGTGGGATATCATGAGTTATCACCTGTACCCGTACTATTGGGGCGAAAGAAAATCTTGGGCGGATCTTTACCAGTTTGATGACAATGATCCGATCTTCAGGGCATTTATGCAGTCCGGGATGGCAAGGGTAATTGTTACCGTAAGACCAGGATTCGAAGAAGCGGTAAGGCATTTCATGGCTACCGGACAGATCTGGAACGGCGGTGAAGTCCCTGTGATCGACGATCCATTATTCCTTTCTTTAGTAGACGAGATGCGTTCTCCGAAAGCGACCAAAGAAGGCGAGCCTTGGAGAGAGAAGATCCCGACTTCCCTTACTATTCTTCAGGCAGATTCCATCGGTCTGAGAGTTGAAAAGGCACTGCCGGGCAATTGTGAGCCGGGCGTGAAGTTTGACGATAATCTGGGAGAAATGTGTTCCACCAATTTTGCCCTAAATAACAACCAGATCGGACAAAATTCTGATAAATGGATAGAAATTACGTACAACCATTTCGATGATACTTCATTTACAAAAATGGGCGACTTATATGCTAATTTCAGCTTTCCAAGACGTTTTGAATGTTTGGGTAATATTATTGAAATAGCGAAATCTTTAAATGGTACGGATTCATCTGTTAAATTCTACCAGCAGCTTGCTGAGGAAATCTCTCAGATCGAAGGAGTGGAAGCTTATGCTACCGAGGCAAATGGCATCACCTTTAAAGTGAATGTTTCCAGGATCAAGGATTTCGACTTCAGAAGCAGTACCATTACACCGGCAGAATTACAGCGGTTTATATTCTCGACAGACGGAGAATCCTATCTTAAAGTAAAAGTACCGAACAGAGAACTGGGAGGAGAAAGGGTGCTGGATAAAAACCTGCAGCCGCTTTCACAGGACGAGTATGAAAATCAGGCTCCGCTTTCTAAATTTTTACTGTAACCTTAAAAATTAATCATGAGCCGGATAAAACCCGGGGTTATTTGGCAGCACGAAAAAGTGCTGCCTTATATCCTCACGTCCTTAAAGGACAAGATTAACGACATGACTGCGGTAGAAAAGATCATTCTTTTCGGAAGCAGAGGCAGACTTCCTGTTGAGCGATGGAATGAACTGGAAGGAAAAGACTGGGATATTGTGGTACAGGCAAAGTGTAAGCTCAGAAATGCTCATATTCTGGTGGATGAAGGTTATCATCTGGATCTTTTGGTATTGGATAAAGACCAGACTGAAGAATTTACTGAAAATATGACTGTTAAAGAACTTTTTCCAGTGAATGAATTGGAATATTTAATGAGTAAAAACAAGGAGTATGAGTGATTTTAAAAATATAGTTGAATTTTTCAGACTTAACAGAAGGTATGAAGAATCCGAAAAAAAATATTCAAATGATGTAATTGCCCTAACGACATTAGAAACAAAAGAAAAATATGAACTGGATACTCAGAAATTTAATACTTTGAAGCTTTTGAGAGACATTTTCAACCTTTTCATGCCCACAGAGATTTTTATTTCTAATAATGCTTCTGTTAAAGAGTTTTACGTAAAAACAAATACCGGAACCTATTTTAATATTGTTACCGAACAGGTAGATGTAAATGTTACATCAGCAGATGTTTATCCTATTCCCCTGGAAGATTTTCCTTTTGAGCAATACTTTTTATGATTCATCGAAAAACAGTGTGGTTATAGCAGACATTCTTCTGAAAAATATTCAGGTCTTTCCAGAAAGTATACGGTATGATCCCAATTCTGAGTTGCTTGAGAATTTCAGCCAGCAGGAAACTTTGGGGTACAGTTACAGTACACATCAGACTTGGGTGTATGATTTTGTCAGCTTTTTTATTCCAAACAATGACGCTGAAGATCATCCTTTTGAAAAACATGTTTCAGATAGTGATGTTAGCGTTACGCAAACCAGGGTAACGGAACTCATTAGCATCATTCCCCTTATCAGAGAATCTATAGGGAAATACTATGTAAATTATAATGTTTATAAAAAAGATGATGGAAAAATCACTCCTTTTTATCTGAACAGAAATAATATCTCCGATGGAAATGCTCCGGTAGTATTACTGAAATTCAATAGTTTGGGAGCTTTTATGGCTTATCTTAACGATACTATTTTCAGCCAGACCGATAACTTTACTTTTGGAAAAAGGCCGGCTTTTATAGATCAGTACAAAGAAATTGTTATTCTTCCTTTGATAAGGAATTTAGAAAGCAGATCTACCTTTTCGTATTATGATGCGTTACAAGCTTTATATTATTTACCGGAAAGTTTATTTTATATGCTTCCTGAAGGATTTTTATGGAAGTTTTTTGACAAAGCAATTGCAAATGACAGCTTCAGCAATAAGCCATATTCCAAAGAAGAAGATATTTTCCTTAAAATTTTGCAGGTTTTGGTTTCTACAGAAGAAAATGCCGTAAAGTTTATTGAGAGATTAAGTAAAAAAGTAAGCGAACAGAATCCCCAGATGCTTTTGGAATTTTTCAACGACAGGATCCACGGAGATAACTTCCTTGAGTTCGCTGGCATGGTGAATAAAGCATGGAGAAAAACACGTTTTGTGGATTACAGTTTAGAAACCAATCCTGAATTTACTTCTACTAACGGACCTGCGTTTTTGCCTTACCATTCTGAAAAACTTGCCGGATTCTTTTTCAGTAATGTTTCGGCAAGCTTTGAAGATGGTCCCAAGAATAAAAAAGAACGGTTTTTACGGTTTAAATTTGAGACCGGAAAAACCAGAAAGGTTTCTTCAAACCTGCCTGACGGTACACCCGTGGATGTTGATGAACAGATTGTTAAAGAGGTGTGGTATCATCCTTTCTTCCCTGTAAAAATAAAAAATACCGATGAAGAGAATAAGGATCAGGAAACAGCGATACAGCTGGATGCCATTGTTCCGGCGTTTATGCTGTTTGCCAATGCGAATCAGCAGTTTTGGCACAATGTGATAAAGTCCGGAGAATATGCACTGGATCTGGCCGTCATTGCAGGAAGCTCCGGTACGCTATCCGGAATTGCTGCCGGCGAAATCATCGGTACTCTGGCCGTTGCCCGTGGAGTGGGAGCCGTTGCAGGCATCACCAGTTCCGTCGCCAATATAGTACTGAAATTAGCCAACGCTGAAGATTCCGTTCTCGGGCAGGCATTCTGCGAATATTTATTCTGGATAGAAATGTTATCTTTGGGTGGAGAACTTACCATTGCTATCAGAAACGGTTTGAAAAGGTCTGCTGTAAGACTAGTAGAAAAAGAAGAGGATTTTGTTAGGCTTGAGAAACAGTTGGATGAAGCTATTGCCCGAGATGGAAATGAAATTAGAAAATTCACATCAAAAGAAAAAGATGAAATTCTTGATGAAATAGAAGAAACGGCAGAACTCAAAAAAAGTATTACTACAGAAGGTGAAGGACTACCTAAAAGGACAAGACGTTCTAATTCGAAGAATTCAATTAGAAATAAAAATATAGAGCGTTATAATGAATTTCTTGGAAAATGGTCTTTGTCTTCTATTAAGGATATACCTAAATTTGCTATAATAAAAGCAATAAAGGGATATACAAAGCATATGGATGAATTAGCTCAGCTATTAGAAGAAAATAAGGTATTTATTAGAATTGAATCTGAGGAGAATTTTTCTGGTATATTCGAAGATTTGGCAACACCGGAACAATTAGAGCAAGGAGTAGAGGGAACTACTGCGTTTGCTTATAAAAATATTATGTATTTTAATGAAGCTAATTTCCCTGATGAACTTTTAGATTTTTTATCACATGAGGCATCACACGCACGGGATTATCTTATAAAAAAAGAACTACAGTTAAAAGGCAAATCAAAAATAGAAATAGAACAAATAATAGGTAATCTTTGGGATCAAGAAGAAAGGGCTTATAGTCATCAAGTAGATTGGCAAAAGTCAACAGGTCAAAAACCGATGTTTAAAACAAAAAAAGAACAAACAAATCATATTCAAACATTATATCCTCAGCATGAAAACTAGTGAAAAAATAATAAGTGAGCTTATTAATTATGTCAATGATTCTAAGCTCCCACAATCTTTAATTACTATTGAGCAGAAATTTGGGCATGCACATCTTTCCCATATTATTGCAGAGTTATTGTTTTGGCAAAGAACTGTTTATCGAAATCCTAATTATTTACAAACATGGAATTATTTTAATAAAGACCAATTCTTTTTGAAAGAACAAGAGATAGGGAAAGATATTTATATTAGAGCTATAGCCGAAAGTTCTGATCTTAATAAAATATTCCACTTGAACGGAGATAAAATTATTTTAAATCAAAAATTATCAACAGAAGAGATAAAAATTTTCCGTAAGCTAATTAATGATTCCCTTAAAATAAACTTACGAACATAAATTTGTCTTTTTTGATAAACAAAAGCTGTATTTGAATTTCCTAAATTAGAATTTTTATTATCAATCGTAAGTAAGATTATTGAATATGAAGATTTAAAAGAAATGGAGTATTATATCTAAGAATACAAGACAGGAAAATATCTATAATTTTGTCTAATCATAAGCCACCTTTGGGTGGTTAAAATTAGACTTGGGTAACCTGGAGCATATTTGTTCTGATTTTGAAGAATTATCATATAAATTTCAAAGTAAGGAATTTGTAGAATGTTTAAAAAAGTTAGAATATAAGTATCCGAAAAAAATGAGCTGAAATACAGAGTGGTATCGAAGCTTATTATGGACAATAATACAAAAGTTTCTACGTTAACCGACGCAGAAATTTTAAGAATAGCAAAACAATATGTTTTAGAATCTAAAATTTTGAAAGAGGCTACAGACAATTTAAGTATACAAAAGCAGGTAAAATAAAAAAATAGAATAGCATATTAACAGACGAAGAAATGCTGGCGATAGCAGAACGTTATTTAGAGAGTAGAGCAGAACATTTTGGATCGGATATTGAAGTCGTGATACTGACTGACTTGACGATCAAAAAACCATATGGTAATATTTATGATTATCAGTCCAAAGAATATGTATTAACCGGAAATTTTAATAAATCTCTGGTAGGAAATGCTAATTTCTTAATAGAAAAAAACTCTGGGAGAGTAGTTAGTTTTGGTACGGCAGGTTCGCTGGAAAGCTATATTGAAGATTATGAAAAAGGGATATTAACACCAACGTTAACCCGTTACTGGTATCCAGATGAAGACCGGTTCGATTATAAATAATCATACATAATCTGTACAAACAAATACAGCAGAAAAATTTCTGCTGTATTTGTTATTTTTATTAGCTTAAAAACATAAAGTAGAAAATAATTATGTTAACAGATCAGGAAATGCTAGCTATAGCAGAACGTTATTTGAAAAGCAGAGCAGAACATTTTGGAGGATCGGATATTGAAGTAGTAATATTAAATGATCGTACTATTAAAAAACCTTATGGAAATATTTACGACTATCAGTCAAAAGAATTTCTTTTAACAGGAAATCTTAGTAAAACATTAGTAGGTAATGCCTCTTTTTTAGTGGAAAAAAGAATAGGTAGAGTAGTTCAATTTGGTACTGCAGGAATATTAGAAAAACAACTAGAAGCCTATGAAAATGGAACATTAGTCACAGCCTTAGACACTTATTGGTACCCTGATGAAGACCGTTTCGATTATCAATAATTGATATTTTCTTTCTCATTCCAGAGCTTTAAAATTTTCCTTAAACCTTTCTTATCCGAAACATATCATCCCACAACCCACCTCCCAACCCACTTTTTACCCTACCTTTGAATATGAAAAAATTGGAATCAAGAGAAGATATTGAGCTTTTGGTGAATTCGTTTTACGATAAAGTCGTTAAGGAGATCGGCTTTTTCTTTAATGAGGTCGCCAGAGTAGACTGGAATAAACATTTGCCGAAGATGTATGCGTTCTGGGAATCGGTTCTGTTTGGGCAGATGTCGTATAAAGGAAACCCGATGGGTGCGCATTTCCCGATCAATGAGATCCGGGCGATGGAGCAGAAGCATTTTGACCGTTGGCTGAAGCTTTGGACGGCCACCGTTGAAGAGCATTTCGCCGGGAAAATGCGGATCTGGCAATTTATAAAGCAGAAAACATCGCCAAACTGATGGCCTTTAAAATGGACCTGGCCCGAAGGCTGTAAGGGTTTAAGGTTTTGAGTTCAAGGTTTAAAGTTTAAAATTGAATTTAATATTGGGTTGAAGTTGTTATTAAGAAACGTAAATTCAGCTGTATTTAATTTATACCTTTGATAATACTGACAAGAGAAACTTCCAGCATCCCGCTTCTTTCTTCCAGCCGTTATCTGATTTCGGATTCGCATTATTCAAAACGGTCGACAGTGATCTTAACCGAAAAACCTCCAACACCCAGCTTCCTTCTTCCAGCTTATTGATTTGATTTCTACTTCGGATTCAAAATATTCAAGACGGCCGGCAGTGATCTTCACCGAGAACCTTCCAGCATCCAGCTTCCCTCTTAAGGCACAATCACTGTGAAAATATAAGCCGCCAGGTTCACCAACAATACGGTTCCGTAAAGTACGTTTGTTTTTCCGCGGCTTAAGGAGAGCATCACGATAAATACCGAAAGCGAAAGCAGGATCACATCTTTTTTATCCAGCCCCAAGACCAATGGGATATCGTAAAGGATGCAGACCACGGAAACCGCAGGAATTGTCAGGCCGATACTTGCCAGTGCAGAACCCAGCGCGAGGTTAAGGCTCGACTGGATCTGGTTGTTGCGCGCCGCCCGGATTGCTGCAACTCCTTCCGGAAGCAATACGACCGCTGCAATGATAACGCCGACCAACGATTTCGGAGCGCCGAAGCTCTGTACCATGTCTTCAATGGTGGACGATAGCCCTTTGGCCATCACCACAACAATAGCCAGGCAGATCACTAAAAATACAAAACTGATCGTTGTTTTTTTAACGGAAGGAGTATAGTTTTCTTCAGGATGCTCTTCCGGTACAATGAAATAATTCCGGTGTCTGACCGTCTGAACCATGAGAAAAACCCCATAAATTACCAGGCAGGCAATGGACACAAAAATCAGCTGCGCCTGGTTGTAAAAAGGACCATTAATGCTTGAGGTGAAATTGGGTAACACCAGCGTCAAAATCAAAATCGAAACAATACTCACCAGATACGTGGTGGCAGAAGTCCTCGCAAAGAACTGTTCGTAATATTTTACCCCGCCGACCAGGATACAGATCCCCAAGATCCCGTTCAGGATGAGCATCACCGCTGCAAAAACGGTATCTCTTGCCAAGGTAATGGCCTGATCACCTCCGGCGACCATCAGGGAAATAATCAAAGCAACTTCGAGAATGGTGATGCACAGGGCCAGGATAATCGTTCCGAAAGGTTCCCCGACTTTATGCGCAACCACCTCCGCGTGATGAACTGCCGACAGGACACTTCCCGTCAGCAATATCCCGGCAATCACGTCAAACAGGACGCCGGTTCCCATCAGTCCGGAAAAATAATAACCTACGGCCAAAAGGGGAAAAATGTACGTATAATGTAAGAATTCTTTTAATTTCATAAGCATCTGTAAAATACGAAAAATCAATGGTTTTTAAAATATCAAAAGGAAATATTCATAAAAACTTATTTCATTTACTGAGGATTATAAAACCAGTAAAAGGAGAAGGCATAAAATTAAAAATCTGAGATTTTTAAAAACTTTTGTACGCTTTCCAAGACAAGAAGCATTCAGCTTTTTATGCGGTATGAATATCTTTTGTAACTGTTCTGGTTAAAAAAGCATCAGTGTGGCCACAGATAAAAGTCCTGCAGGTCTGTTAGCATATGAAGCAGGAGCCCGATACCGACAATCCTGATATTTCCTTTGAAAAACAGCATCAAAAAATACACCGCAATAGCATAATAAGAATGCAGAAAATGAAATCCCACACTCGCCCGGTCCGGATCGAAAATCGGATCTGCCAAAAGATGATCGAGATCCACCAGCATGGTGGCCAGCAGGATCAGGTAAACCTTTTTCCAATGTTTCCGGTAAAAGACCAGGGCAATAAATACCGGAAAAACGAAATGCAGGAAATAATGTGTACAGGTTCTGAGTAAAGCAATATCTGAAGAATCCATATCTCTGAGTTTTTAAAACATTTAATGTGCACAATATCTGAAATGAGTTTTCTTTTTGTGACTACTTTAATTACATAAAATTTGAACGGCCTTTCTTTTTACGGCCTTAAAATCAGCGGAACCCTGTCTTTTTTAAATTGTAATTTTACATAATAATCCTGATTGCGGTTGCCATAAAAAATATATTCTAACCCAGAAATCATTTTCCTTTCTGCAGGAGACAACGTTTTCACCGTAGCAAGCAATAACGGATTGTTTTTTACGAAAATATAACTGGCTTTCAGCTCCGGCGGCAATGATACAGGTCTCCGGGTTGATCTTATGCTGATTCCGGTTTTATCTTTTGTGATAATGTTTGGCTGAAAGGGGATAGCGGTAAACTGATTTTGTACATTGATCCATTTCCTGTTATAAAAGTCCTGCATCGTTTTCTCCGGATCTGTACTTTTCAAAGCCAGTGCGTAATTCGGCTGTACGATCTTTTGCACAGTCTTTTTCTCAGTTTCATTAAAATTATCATCATAACCGTAGGTGATAATCGTGTCATTCACCTGTTCGAGCTGTGCCGCAGCCTGGACATGTTGAATTCCTGAAGTTCCGGTAATGCCGGTACTGAAAAGCCGCTCGATATGGGTGATGTTCTCTGCATCCAGTTCGGCATCGAGAAAAGTAATTCTGTTTTCAATTCCTGAAATAACCTGGTTGAAATTCTGTGGAATAAGACTGTTCGTGATCTCAATATCATTTTCATGGATATCAATCGAAAAATTATGCGTTCGCGTTCCTGAAATAAAAGAAATGCTTCCCGTACTGCCATCGATAAAAGAGCCGGCCTGAAAATCATTCTTTCCAGAATCCACAGAACCGGGTATGCTTTGAAAAGCTGCATCTGAAGTTCCGGCAATACAGTTTTCTTCGGTAATCATCACGAAAAGAAATTCTTTCTTAAATACATTTTTCCTTGTACGGATAAATTTCTGCTGTTTCAGGTAGCTGAAAAGTTCCTGCTGATCCTTAATCTCAAATACACTGTACCACTGGGAAATAGGAGTGTCCTTTAGATGAAAGACCTGTATAAAATCGGGAATTTTCAATCCTGTTGTAGGGATGGAAGCAGGAACCTTTCTATCCCTCTTTTGCCTCCACTGGGAAGGGTGCGTCAGAAACTCTGAAATATATTGCCGGGTAAGCTTTTTCGTATCCACCAAGACCAGGATATCCGTATTTTTCGGGACATATTTCAAGGTCTTGTTTTGATGGTACAATGCGAAATAAACCGTTGCTGCAATCAGAAGGGTAGCGAAAGCAATATATTTCTTTTTCATCAGAGAACCGGTACTTTCTTTTCGGATTCGTTGATTTTGTAGATCTCGTCGAACAGGTCGAAGAAATACATCAGGCTGTTTTCAGAAGAATTCCGGATCCGGTAATCGATTTCGGTCTGGATCTTTTCGCCTTTTGCCTCTGTCCGGAAATAAACCTCGCCGACATTTCTCCGGATCAGATCAAGCGTTTTTCTTTGTGGAACACTTTTAAACTCTTTTTCAAGGCCTGTTAAAAGCTTTTGCATATCGAACCGGCCGGATAAAGGATATTTAGCGGAATCTTTTGCCCAGTTTTTCGAGATCTCAGACTGGCTTTTCGGCTGCATATTGTCCGGTGATGAGGTAACATAAACGATACCGTCCTTCACCATAAAAAACAGCTGATCGAAATATCCCGTACTTTTTTCGTCTTTAAAAGAATACAGACCACCGTTTTTAGAAAAGTTTTTAGACGTTTTCTTATTGGTCGTCAGCAGCGTAAAGATGCGGTTCCAGTAGCCTTCATTTTCCGTTGCAAAAGCAAAAGTGAAATCGGGCATTACCACTTCTTTGGTTTTGGTCACTTCTTTCTCATTGTATTCGTCATCGTATTCGAAATCAGTATATTCCACGGTTTTGGATTTCAGTTCGTTCAGAACAAAAATTCCGTTTCCGGGTGCAATCTTGGTAATCGCTTCCTCATCCAGGACGATCTTCATCGTTTCCATAATCAATTCACTTTCGTTCTGATAATCAGTGTCTCCGGAATCTTTCAGGAAGGTGTACAGCATATCGAAATATTTGCTTCCGTCGACATTCATGGAGTAGTAGCCTACACTTTTATCGTTGATGAGGGCTGCCAGCTTTTTGTTCTTCTTTCCTTTGTACACCGCGGCAACGCTTTTCTGAACATCAGGATTTTTGTGCTGATAATTGTTGACCAGCCTTATCTTATCCTTATCAAAATACAGGTTGTATGAATAATTGGAGTTGTATAATGTAGAGATAAACGGCCCAAATTCATATCGTTTCATCATCTTTCCGTACAATCCGTTATTTACGATTTTTCCGTAATCGGTGTAGACAAAAACATCAGAGGCTCCGTCACGGTAAGCCGTCATTTCCTTCGGTACATCAAGCTCCAGGCTGGAATTGAAGTACTCGTCAAAAGACTGTTCCGCCAGTTTTCTTACGATTTTAAATTTTTCAATGTCGATGGAGTCCAGTTCCTTCTGAAAGGCCGCTTCTTCTTCAGGATCTTCTTCAGGGTCCTCCAAAATTGGCGGCGGAAGGGCTTCTTCCTCTTTCTCAGAATAATTCTTATCGGTGGATCCTTTCTTTTCTTCCGGATACTGATGGTGCTTTTCAAGATATTTGATATCCTTCTGCATTCTGGCAATTTCTGCATTGTTCTCCCTGATCTCTTCTTTCAGGGTCTTAATATCCTCTTTCAGGTATCCGATCTCCTCTTTGTAATCAAAAGCCTTTTCGACATACGCACTGTCCATTTCCGGTCCGGCAGATAAGCTGTCCATAGTGATAGCTGCAACGCTGTCGATTATTGCTGCTGCACTATCAACCACGGTTTCATCTTCCCAATTGTATGGTTTATTATAATTAATCATCTTCAGGACTGCACGGTTGCCGTTCCAGGCGATGAAAACATCGTTATCCAGACTTACGTAAGAATATTTGCCTTTTTTGGTAATTTCCAGCCCTTCCTTTTTCGTGGAATGGATGAACTCCTGGAATTTCTCCTGATTATCCAGAATGAAATGAGCCGTATACATCTGCACGGAATCGTTGAACGCAGCATAGTGGTATTGAGGCGCATCGTATTTAATTCCTGTTTTTGAATAGTCTGTCCAGGTCGGCTTTTTATTTTTTTTGGTAACTTCCTGCAGGAAAGGATTGAATTTTTCCCAGTTTACCTTTTTATCCAACTGTTTCCCGTTGATTTCCATATAAAAAAGGGCATCTTTCGGAAGCTTCATGCTTTGCTGTGCAAAAACGGATGTTACTCCAACGAACAGGAAAATAAAGATTTGTATTTTTTGTAAAACAGATTTCATGGTTGTGATGGGTTTATTGGAAGAGGATGGTATTCTGTATTTGTTTTTTCTGAAAAATCAGATCGAGAACAGGAGTTTCCAGTTTAACGGCTTTTCTGTTAGGCGAAAGCGAATACGCGGCATTGCTCTGAGATTTGATGGCATTCTCAAACTGCAGGACGGAAATGTATCGGGCATCATTGAAGATTTCCTTATCGGCCTTGCTCATTTTATCATAATCGCTTTTAAAAGTGCTGATTTTGTTTCGGGTAAAAGATTTACCGGTTAGGTTCTGGCTGTAAATCCGGGTCGGCACCATTTTGCCGATAATGTTCTTTGCTTTGAGCTGTTCCAGCCCGGCATTGATGTTTTCGATTTTTTTAAAATTACAGCTCAGCTTGATGATATAATTGTTAAAATCAACGGACGTTTTCACATCCGAAATTCCCGGCGTGGCTTTGAAAATACGGGCAGCTTCGTTTATCTTCGCTTCAATTTCCGGCCTTTTCGGAACTTTTTTTCCGTTAATCGTCTCCATTTTTGAAATGGAAGCGAGTCTTGTTTTGCTCTTGCTGGCGTTAAGGATCACCGTGTATTCCCCGGTGCCGTCTGCTTTTACGTTTACTTTTTCTAAAATATCGAAACAGCTGGTCAGCAGTAAGAATGGCAGCAGCAGGAAAAGATGTTTAATGAAATTTTTCATAATGGTTTTAATTTTCAGATCCGGCTTTTTAAATAATCCTGCTGCAAGTTTTCGTCCAGCTTTTCAATGGCATATCTCAGGCAGGTCCTTGGCATATCTTTGTAATATTTGTTTAAGTAATCGATGAGTTCCTTTTCGTTTTTCTGTCCCATTTCACGGAGGAGCCAGCCGTTGGCTTTGTGCATCAGGTCATGAGGGTGTTTCAGATTGCGGGTAACAAACTCCTTCGTCAGTTCAAAAGAACCCTTTTTTATATGATGCATCGTTCCCACTACAGCTATCCTTTTGTGCCACATTTCATCAGATCCGGAAAGTTTTCTTAATAAGTCTTCCTGCTGATTTTCAAAGCAGTACTGCCCCAATATTTTATAACAGCTTGAATCTACCAGGTCCCAGTTGTTGATGTATGGAAGATGGTTCAGATAAAATTCAACAATTTCATACTGATCTTCCTTGTCCTTTGTTTTTTCAAATTTTAAAATTAAAATGAAAAGCGCGGTCAGCCGGTGCTCATGATATTCTGAAGAAAGAAGGGTACTTAATTCTTCCAATGAAACCTTTGCATAGAATTCTTTCGCCACCAATCGTTGATCAGGGACTTTCACTCCCAGGAACAAGTCGCCTTCGCCATATTCTCCTTTTCCCGTTTTAAAGAACTTTGGAAAAAACGCAGCTTTTTCAGGTACGGAAAGAATAGCCAGTGCTTCTTTTATTTCTTGAATTGCAGAATTTGTTTCAGGGTAAGACATTGATTACTATATAATTATTTATCTTCTTTTAAAGCAACGCTTCCCAGTTTTTCTTCTTCGATGGCAATTTTATTCGGATTGGCAACTTTTGCAATGGTAAGTCCTTGAACGATAATGGAAAATACCACTACGCAATACGTAATGCTTAAAATAATCTCACTGTATTCGTTTTTGGGAACAGACATCGCCAGCGCAATAGAAACCCCGCCCCGGATTCCGCCCCACACCAGAACTTTAACGGTCTGTGGGCTGAAGGTCCGTTTCATAAATTTCGTAGGCCCCCAGATCGAAATGACTCTGGCCAGCAGCACAATCACAATGGCAACCAACCCCGGAAGGACAAAATGACTTAAGTCTTTGATCATCAATAACTCAAAACCGATAAACAGGAACAGCACCGCATTGAGAATTTCATCGATCAGTTCCCAGAATTTAATCAGGTAATCCTGAGTGATTGATTTCATTTTAAACTTAACGCTGAAATTACCCATGAACAGTCCCGCAGCAACCATGGTCAACGGTCCGGAAATATGCATCTGCCGGGCAATAAGATATCCTCCCATTACTACGGAAAGCGTTACCAGCACGGAAATAATATAATCATCCACCTCACGCATCAGCCTGGATGTAACCCAGCCCAGTATAATTCCCAGCAACAGCCCTCCGCCGGCTTCTTTCAGCAGCAGAAGCCCTATACTTTCAAGCCCTAAATCCACCTGCTCGCCAATGGCCAGCTGGAGAACTACCGAAAAGATCACTACGGCCATCCCATCGTTAAACAGCGATTCCCCGGCGACTTTTGTTTCCAGCGACTTTGATACATTAGCCTGCTTCAGAATACTTAAAACCGCCACAGGATCGGTAGGCGAAATTAAAGCTCCGAAGAGAAGGCAATAGATAAAAGGTAAATGGATTCCTAAGAAGGGGAGAAGGTAAAACATGCCAAATCCAACCACAAAAGTGGAAATAAGTACGCCGACTGTCGAAAAAATCACCACCGGCCGAAACTGTTCCTTAAGGTCGTCCAAGTTGATGTGGATCCCTCCTGCAAACAGCAGGAAATTAAGCATGGCGCCCATCAGGACTTCGGTAAAGTCGATGCCGGTCATCAGGTTGTGGAGGTGCCCGTAGGTTTTCGGTAAAACCGTTTCCCCGAACGAAACCAGAAATATGGAAACCACAATCGCGATCACCATAATCCCGATCGTACTCGGAAGTTTAAGAAATCTGTAGTTAAGGTATGAAAATATGGATGCTAGAACGATAAGAGCTGAAAATGAATAATATAATTCCACTAAGCTGTTTTTTTAGTTTAATTTTTTAATAATCAATATAAAGTACTTTAATATAAACTTTGTTGTTGTCTTTTTCCCAGATGTCGAGAATGCCGTCCCGGACGGATTTCGAACCTCTTGTATAATCCTGTCCGAGGTTCAGAATATTCAGCAGGATGTATTCGTCGCCTACGGAATTCACGAGATACGGTGTTTTTTCCGTTTTTCCATCGCCGGAAGATTTCATGCCGTCCGTTAAAGTTCGGAACTGGCTCAGGTGATACATGAAATTATCACCGTCTTTCTGATAGTCGTAGGCTTTCAGCAGGATCAGAAGAATATCCAGATTGGTGGGGTCTTTATCATAAAGGATTTTCCCCTGCCGGATACAGTCCTGAAAATTGTTGTTCTTAAAAGCCTCTGCCAAACTTTTGAAATCTGCATCGGTCGTGAGAACAGGATCTTTCTTAAAATTTCTTCCATAATAAAGATGCTGGGCCTCAAGGGTATCCAGCGACCGGGGATAGGCTTTATATTTAAAAACAAGCTTCTCGTAGTTAAAGGGAGATTTTTCGTTTTTAAGATCCTTTTCAATGGCTTTAAGATCAATTTTCGGTTTCTGGCTGAAACCGAAAACGGATACGAAAATCAATATCAGGAAAAAGTGATATTTCATTTATTCTTTTTTGCTTTCTTCTTCCTCATCATTATCAAAATATTCGAAAAGGAAATCGTTGTAAGGGAACCTGGAAATATGGATCTTCATCACTTCATCATAGATCAGCCTCTTCATTTCCGGGAAGTTCTCTTTCGTTAAGGCCGAAATGAATACCGTCGGGTATTTGGATTTGGCCATCCAGGTGTTTTTCCATTCTTCAAGGGAAATATTTTTCCTTGTCGACGGCGTAAGATCGTCTTCATCTTTTTTCTGATAGCTGAAATCATCGATCTTGTTGAAAACCATGATCATCGGTTTTTGATGGGCATTGATTTCCATTAAAATCTGATTCACGGAATCAATATGGTCTTCAAAACTTTCGTGGGAAATGTCCACCACATGGATCAGAAGGTCTGCTTCACGAACCTCATCCAGCGTAGATTTAAAAGATTCTACCAATTGCGTCGGAAGTTTCCTGATAAATCCTACGGTATCCGTTAAAAGGAAAGGTAAATTTCCGATCACTACTTTTCTTACCGTTGTATCCAGCGTCGCGAATAATTTGTTTTCCGCAAAAACTTCAGACTTCGACAAGGCATTCATCAAGGTAGATTTCCCTACGTTGGTGTAGCCTACCAAAGCAGCCCTTACCACTTTTCCGCGGTTGTTTCTCTGGGTAGCCATCTGCTTGTCGATGGTTTTCAGTTTGTCTTTCAGTAATGAGATCCTGTCGCGGATGATCCGTCTGTCGGTCTCGATCTCCGTTTCACCCGGTCCTCTCATCCCGATTCCCCCTTTCTGACGTTCAAGGTGGGTCCACATCCGGGTAAGTCGTGGTAAAAGATATTGGTACTGGGCCAGTTCGACCTGCGTTCTTGCGTATGATGTTGTTGCCCTCTGGGCGAAAATATCGAGAATAAGGTTGGTGCGGTCCAGGATTTTCACTTCCATTTCCCGTTCCAGGTTTTTCAGCTGGGAAGGGGAGAGTTCGTCATCGAAAATAACGGTACCGATGGCATTTTCTTTTACGTATTCTTTTATTTCCTGTGCTTTTCCGCTCCCGATAAAGGTTTTGGAATCAGGCTGTGTTAATTTCTGAGTAAAACGTCGGTCCACAGAGGCACCGGCAGTGAAGGCTAAAAACTCAAGCTCGTCCATATATTCCTGAAGCTTGTCTTCGTCCTGGTGCTGGGTAACCACCCCTACCAAAACGGCCTTTTCGTAATTATGTTCTTTCTTTTCTAGCATTAAATTCTATCTGTATTTGTAAGATTTACAAGATACCATTTTTCGTTAAAAAAAACAAGACGATTTTTTGTGGTAGCGGAATGCAGAGGTTTATTTAGCTATAATCTGATAAAGAATGATAGATTTAAAGTCCAGATCTGCCAGGATTTTATTATGACTCTATTTATTTATGATTGTTGTTCATATATATCGCCAAGGTAGGAGAAAAATAAATAAAGGCATCTTAAAAACAAAATATTTTTTAAAATACTTTATCGTTTCAGTTTTGTATATAAACTTGTTATAATTCTTATAATAAAAAACTCTTACTCAATAACGGGCAGAATAATTAATGCATTCGTTGTAAGGAATTTCAATCCCAATCCGCAGCAACAAACTTCATCCTGTTTCCTTCATCATCTTGTAATATCAGAAAATGCCCTTCCAGTTGGTAATGCTGCATCTTCTTTAAACTTCTTGAAAAATCATCTTCAAGTTTCATGTTTTGGCAGGCCATCAGTGTAGAGCTGATATCGGAAAATGCGGAGGTTCCATTCTTTTTAAACGAGGCGGTGAAAAACATTTTATTGCACCCCATAAAAGCGCCACCTTTTATTTTTCCATTTTCAGCGGGAGCTGTGAGATCGATCTCTGCTTTATTCCGGATTAAATCTTCCTTGGGATAATTCTTAAATGAAACAAGCATCCATTCCCTTTTAAGCTGGGGATTATTAAGGTTTGTGGAAGAGCAGTTCATCAGGAAATTTAGACCTAAAAGAACAAAAAGGGAAAGCCATATTCTTTTCATAGGCGCCTTAAATCCATTTTCGTACCATCGCGGACGCGGAACCGTAAAAAAATTAGTAAATTAGCGACACAAAAATTATTTAATACAATGAAAAGAATATTACTGCTATTCACTTTCCTTTTAAGTTTTGTCCAGATGAGGGCAGACGAGGGAATGTGGTTGTTAATGCTCGTCAAAAGGCTCAATGGGGTAGATATGCAAAAAGAAGGATTGCATCTTACGCCGGAAGAGATTTACTCGGTCAACAATTCAAGCCTTAAAGATGCCATCGTGAGCTTCGGAGGTTTCTGTACAGGGGAAATCGTTTCCAACCAGGGTCTTATTTTTACCAATCACCACTGCGGTTATGGTGCCGTGGCGGCTGCTTCAACTCCGGAAAAAGATTACCTGAAGAATGGGTTCTGGGCCATGAAGCAGAAAGATGAATTCAATGCGAAAGATCTTTATGTAAGATTTTTGGTAAGAATGGATGATGCTACCCAAAGAATCAACTCCAAACTGAACAACAATATGTCCGCTGCAGAGCGTAAGGCCGTGATCGATGCTGAAACAAAAGCAATCCAGTCTGAAAACTCTGAGAACGGAAAATATACCGTAGTGGTAAGAGATTTCTTTAATGGAAACGAGTTCTACTATTTCGTATATCAGGATTACAAAGACATCCGATTGGTAGGAGCTCCGCCTTCCGCATTAGGAAAATTCGGAGGGGATACCGATAACTGGGAATGGCCTAGACATACGGCAGACTTTACGGTTTTCAGAGTGTATGCCGATGCAGCAGGAAACCCTGCGGAATTTTCTCCGAGCAATGTTCCTTTGAAGCCTAAGCATTTCCTGCCGGTTTCTCTTAAAGGAGTGAAGCCAGGTGATTTCTCTATGATCTTAGGGTATCCTGGAAGAACCAACCGTTACCTGACTTCTTATGGAATTGAGCAGATGGTAAACAAAGACTATCCGGCATGGGTTCAGGCTTCCAAACTTGCAATGGATGTGATGAAGAAGTACATGGATAAAGATAAAGGAACGCAGCTGAACTATGCCTCCCAATATGCTTCCGTAGCCAATTACTGGAAAAACAGACAGGGAACGATTGATGCCGTTATCAAGAACGGAACGATTGCAGACAAGCAGAAAATCGAAGAGCGTTTCAAAACATGGGCGGTACAGCCGGCTAATGTGGCGGAAAATGAAAATGTGCTGGAAAATATCGGGATCTATTACAAGCAGACTTCAGACCGTAACGTAGAGAGAATGTACATGACCCAGCTTTCAAGAAACTCTAAATATTTTACCCTGGCATTGCAGGTAGGAAGTGTTCTTCAGGCGTATGCCAAGCAGGACATGGCCGGAAGAATTGCGATGAAGCCGAAAGTGGAAGCTGCGCTGAAAGCGGCTTATGAAAATATCAATACCAAGCTGGAAGGCGAGATGATGAACTCTATGGTCAATCTTTACCAGCAGAAAGTAAATAAGGATGTGGCTTCTGAAACCATTATGGGTCTGGATGCCAATAACCTGTCCAATGTTGCTTATTCTTCCATTTTCGCAAACAAAACTTCTGCAACCAACTTCATGCTGAATCCGGATGCTTTGAAACTGGATGCCGATCCGCTTTGGAAAATTGCCAACGGAATTGTAGCTGACCAAAGAGCTTCTGCAGAAAGATTTGTGAAGATCGATGATAATTTTGCGAAAAACAACAGGCTGTTCCTGGCCGGTTTAATGAAAGCCATGCCTGAGAAAAAATTCTATCCGGATGCAAACTCTACGATGAGATTAACGTACGGAACGGTTGATAAATTGCCGATCCGATCAGACAGAAATTATTTCGGGATTACCGATAATTATTATACGGATATGACCGGTCTTGTAGGAAAATACAAGAAAGGAGACGAGGAGTTCGATCTTCCGCAAAGAGTAATCGACCTATACAACCTGAAAGACTTCGGACAATATGCCGATGCAAAAGGATATATGCCGGTTAACTTCCTTTCCAACAACGATATCACCGGTGGTAACTCTGGTTCTCCGGTAATCGATGCTGACGGAAACCTGATCGGTATCGCTTTCGACGGAAACAGTGAAGCGTTAAGCGGAGACATCGTTTTCGAACCGGAATGGCAGAAAACCATCAACGTAGACGTTCGTTTCGTTCTTTGGACCATCGATAAATATGCCGGTGCGAGAAGACTGATCGATGAATTACAATTGGTAAAAGACGAAAATACGCCAGCCGATACCAAAACAAAAATGCCTAAGGCAACACCTGCCAAAGGAAAGAAAAAATAATCTTCACTGATTTATGATAAGGACCGCGAAAGATAACTTTCGCGGTTTTTTATTGCTGAAATTGTTTTATTTTTAGCTGTTCTTTTATACTACTATTTGCTAATGAAAACAGAACCGATACAATTTAAAGCTATCATACAACAAAACGGAAAAATGAATGCCGCCTTTGTAGAATTTCCCTTTTCTACCGAGGAACTGTTCAACAAAAAAGGCCAGGTAAAAATCAAGGCTATTTTTGATGAGAAAGTCGAATATCGCGGAAGCCTGGCAAAAATGAAATCCGAATGTCATATCTTAGGCCTGACGCAGGAAGTCAGAAAACAGTTGGGAAAGACTTTTGGCGATGAGGTTTCGGTATCTTTACTGGAAGATCAAGAGGAGCGGACCGTAGAGATAGCAGAAGATATTGCTTTGGTTTTCAATGAAAATCCCCAAGCAAAAGTCTTGTTTAACAACATGAGCTATACCCATAAAAAAGGAATACATCCGCTGGATAGAAGAAGCCAAAAAGCCCGAAACCCGGGAGAATAGAAAAGCTAAAATGATCACGATGATCATGGCAGGTAAGAAGGGTATTTAACCGTTAAAACTTTCCATTTCTGCCGTCAGGAACTGTTGAGCACCTCCGTTAATTACTGTAATCGAATTTTCATTGTAATGAACCATAACCCCTAAATCGTTCATAACTTCCTTAAAATAGCCTTTTTCAAGATGCGTTGAAACGAGATTCTGCTGCCATGAAAACTGGGCAGACTGGCCTTTGTTATTTTTTATCATCAATACGTCCGAACCATTTTTAAAAGTGGGAACTTTAATAGGAATAACCGAACTCTCATGTGGTGCAAAGGGTTTGGAGAGTATAACATTTGAAGCTGTCTGCTTCTTTTCTTCTAAATTAGAATTAAAAATTTCTAGGGATGTTTTCATATCAATCGGTAAGTTTTCTGCAAACATGAAATGTTGATACGACAAAACTCGACGTATTATATTTTAATTTAAAGTCAATGGTGAATTTTGCTTTACAAGTGAATGATGAATTTAAAATATTATTTTTATAAAGATATATTAATAATAAAAACTAATAAGTAATGAATAGATTGATAATATCAAAAACAAGTTGGGGAATAGTTATATTTTATGAAATAAAAGAATTATTAGATCTCAGTAAAGATGCTAATGATGTCCAAGAAGTATTACCATCAATATATTTAAAATTAAATGATCAAAAGTTAGATGATGTTTCTTTCGAATATTTAATGGCTGGAATAAAAAGTATAATTCAACATATAAAAATTTCTCCAGTAACTTTTTCTATAGAAAAATTACAATATAATATTTGTGACTATCAACCTGAAGGAATGTATTATATGTTCAGAAAATGGTTTTTTGAAACTTATGATATGGAGATGCCTCCAATCAATGTTTATTATGATAAAGAAGTAAGCAGATATGTATTTCCTGATTTACTAAATCAATTTAATAAAACGTAAGTATCTTCCTATATCTAATTTCTATTGTAATAAAATTTCATTTATATAAATTCTTGGAGTAATAAACCCTGTTTAAATTTTGAAAGAATGAAGGTTAATGGTTAATTTGAATAAAAGCAAAATTGACAAGTGAAGCTCCATTGACTATTCACAATTGACCATTAACCCTTAAGCATTCCAGAATTCCCGATCCAGACTCCTGTACTGAATCGCTTCGGAGACATGGTGCGATAAAATATTTTCAGATTCTTCCAGGTCTGCAATGGTACGGGCAACTTTCAGAATCCTGTCGTAAGCGCGTGCCGAAAGGTTGAGCTTTTCCATGGCCATTTTAATCAGGCCGAAGGAAGTTTCATCCAGCTGACAGAATTTTTCAAGTTCTTTTGGTCCAATCTGAGCATTATAGCTGATTTTTAAATATTTATAGCGTTCTCTTTGGATCTCGCGGGCAATGAGAACCCTTTTCCGAATGGCTTCACTTTTCTCACCCTTTCTGCGTTCTGCCAACTGCTCAAATTCGACCTTCTGCACTTCAATATGAATATCAATGCGGTCGAGAAGCGGTCCGGAAAGCTTGTTCATGTACCGCTGCATTTCATAAGTAGAGGAGGTGTTGTTCGGATCATCCGGAAAAAATCCGCTCGGGCTCGGATTCATAGAGGCCACCAGCATAAAACTCGCCGGATAATTTACGGTAAACCGTGCTCTTGAAATCGTCACTTCCCGGTCTTCCAACGGCTGGCGCATGACTTCCAGAACCGTTCTTTTAAATTCAGGCATTTCATCCAGAAACAAGACGCCGTTGTGGGCCAGCGAAATTTCTCCAGGCTGAGGATAACTTCCGCCGCCTACTAAAGCCACGTCGGATATCGTATGATGCGGTGACCGAAAAGGGCGTACAGTCATCAGAGAAGTTTCCGTCCCCATTTTTCCGGCTACCGAATGGATTTTGGTGGTTTCCAAGGCTTCTTTTAAAGTAAGTGGAGGTAAAATACTCGGTACTCTTTTGGCTAGCATCGTTTTTCCGCTTCCGGGAGGGCCGATCAGAATAATATTGTGTCCTCCGGCGGCGGCTACTTCCATCGCTCTTTTTGCCGTTTCCTGTCCTTTTACTTCCGAAAAGTCAAAAGGGAAATCATTAATCTTTTCCTGGAATTCCTTCCGGGTATCGATTTCGATTTTCGGAAGAGGTTTTCCTTCGTTGAAAAAATCAATAACATCTTTGATATTTTCTGCTGCGTATACGTCCAGACTATTCACAATTGCGGCTTCACGGGTATTCTGCTTTGGAAGAATGATGCCTTTAAAACCTTCCTCACGCGCCTGGATAGCAATCGGCAATACGCCTTTGATTGGCTGTAAAGTTCCGTCCAGGGAAAGCTCTCCCATGATAATGTATTCGTGAATATTTTCTGCTAAGATTTGGTCTGAGGCTGCAAGAATGCCAATGGCTATGCTCAGATCATAAGCCGCTCCTTCTTTTCGGAGATCGGCGGGAGCCATATTGATGGTGATTTTCTTACCGGGAATTTTAAAGCCTACATTTTTTAAGGCCGCAGAAATCCGGTAACTGCTTTCTTTAATGGCATTATCGGGCAGGCCTACCAGATGGTAGCCTACGCCGCCGGTATCTACATTCACTTCGATCGTAATGGTCTGTGCCGCAACGCCATGGATGGCACTTCCGTAAACTTTGATCAGCATTTTTTCGTGTTTGCTGTAAATGTAGAAAAAAAATAATTAACGAATTTTACTTCAATATTCGTTGAATATCTGAATACGAATAAAATTTTTAATTATTTTATTCATGAAGGAATAATTTTTAAAACAGAAGGTGAAAAAAGAAGTAATGATTTTCTAAAATTAAATTTTGTGGGATATCTTTTTAAAACATTGTATAAATCAGAATTTCAAATGATTTTATTTTCTTGAAATTGATTGAACTCCTATTTCGTCCAGATTTTAAAGCATAATTTTTATTATCAATCATATTTTTAAAAGTGACTTTTAATAAAATAATATGAATACGGTTGAATACAAAGGGATATAAGAGAGGTTATATATTTTTTTAAAATTAATTTTTAATACGACAAGTTTTGGCGTTACCCTGATGGATATTTGCATTAAAGAAACAAAGGAAAATGAAATCAGATTTTAAAACTCAGGGTGGACATATATAGTCTGAAGACCACCTAAAAAAATAAGGCTAAAATCCGAAGCAACTCTACTAAAAAGAGCCTTCAAATCTTAACCTATATAAAACTAAAAACAAATTTACACAAATGTCTACAAACAACAATGCGTCACAGACGCTTTTTAGATTCGTAAGCCTAAGAAATCCACAACTTACAGAAACCAAGAGAAGAAATCTTGGATTTATCCATAGGCCAAAAGGAGTAGCCGGGCTTTTTGATAATGCTGTATCAGGAAAAGCAACTTCTACAGCTAAACTCAATGCCATGAATGCTGCTATAAAATCCAGCACATTTGAAAGTACAGCTTTTAAATCTGAAAAAGAACTTGAAACAGGAGTATTCGGTCAGTTACTTATTATTGGTAGAAAAATCTCAAGAAAAGAGAAAGTCAGTGATCAGGACTGGGCTTATACCAAAACCTATTATGTGGGAATCATTGATTCCAACAAAGAGCTTACCGCGGAAGGACTAAAAATATTTGACCTTCTTTGGAACAACTTGATTTTTCAGGTTGTTTCCCAGAAAGATTTCTATGTGAAAGAAGCGATTACTCATATTCTAAAAGCCATCCATCTAGGATTTGCCCAAAATATGACCATTGATGCAGATGTCCTGAAAGTTAACGGGGCAAAACCATTGGAAAACGCACTCAATGGTAAAGTCGTATTACCAAGAGACCTGTTCGTTGGAGATGAGGAGACTTCCGGTGCGGCATCTGTTGCCTCAAGAACTGCTGTTACAGCTACGGCTGATAAAATAACCAGTCAGCGATTGACCAATGAAGCAGAATCTGGTTTAGTGGCTCAAAAAGCACTTTACCGAAAAAAAGGATTACAAAAACTGAATGCTGAATTGGAAAAACTTCAGAAATCATATCATAAATCCCGCTATCAAGCAGAGCAGGATGCTTATGCGTCATATCAAAGAAAATATCAGTCACAATTAGAAGAATATAGCAAATTATCTGAAGAAATTGAGCGTCTTGAAGAATTAAAAGCTTCCGAAGAAGAATTAAAAAGACTGTATGAACGCTTGAAAGAATTAGAAGTACCTGTCTTTGAGTTTTCTTATAAAAATGAAATTGATATTTCTGAGCTTCAATATAAGCTATCTCCAGAATCCTTTGATTTATTTATTGAAATATTTTCAGAAGTAGACACAAAAGATATCGAAGGAAAAGCAGAAGTAATTTCTGATAGACAGATGCGTGTTGGGAAAATAGCTTTACAAATCGACAGCACTTTGCAAAACTTTAATGAAGCTATGTCAGAGGTACAGCAGGAAATTTCGGTTTCTACGCAGACTGCCCTGGAAAATACGACTTTGCCGCAACAGCAGTATGTGAATTTTGGAGGAGCTTCTATTCCGGTAGTTGAAAATACTTCCAGAACACCATTGGCATATTCTCTTATTGCAAATAACTACGGATCGCTGTTTTTATCTAACAGAGGATTTTTAAATTTCTCATTTGAAGTAGAGGATATTTCCTGGGATGTTGCCAGTGCTAAAATTATTGCAGATACCAATGCAGGGCATTTTGAAGAAAATTACAACAATATTTCAGTCGTAGACAATAAAATTACCTTACCAGCCAGTTTAGTTAATAAATTCAGTGAGATATATAATTTTAGGATCGAAGTTACCTTTAAGAGCGGCAGAGAAGCTTACGCAGAGGTGCAAAAAATTTCCAATGGGCAGGTTTACACCGGACTACTGACTTTAAAACCTGTAAAGGATAACCCAAGAGAAGAAGAATCTGCGGAGCCTTCAAAAAGAAAAAATTTCGGAATTAAAAGATTAGGTATTGCCGATTATCTGAAAGTTGTACAAAGTGTTCATGCCTATGTTCCGGGAGAAGTATCGAATATTGAAAATGTAATGGCTAGCGAATTGAGGCACAAATCTTCTGTTGCCAGAGAATATTCGGAAATCACAGATACAACATCCAAATCAGTAGAAACGGAAAAGGTTTCTGACACTTCCAAAACTTCCAGAACCGATGTCCAGACTGAAGTTGCCAAAGAATTGGATAAACAGCAAAGCATTACAGCCTATGCGCATTTTAGTTATAGTGGCGGCTATAAGCTGGATATCGGAGCCGATTATGCCAATAATACAGCGCAGCATGACAGTACAAGACAGGCAGTGGCTAAATCCCAGGAGATCACGGAAAGAGCGATGGAAAGGGTTCTGACCAAAATTAATGAAGAAAGGGTACAGAAAATTATTAAAGAATATACGGAGACCAATGTACATGAATTTGATAATCGGGGAAATGCAGTTACAACCAACGAGGTACCGCAGCATATTACAGGGGTATATCGTTGGATCGATAAAAAGATGAAAAACCAGATTTACAATTATGGAAAACGTACCATGTTTGAATTTATGGTTCCTGAACCGGCAAAACTTCACCGGTTAGCTTTATCCGTCTCAAAAGGCCAGGTGCTTACCGCTCCTGTTGATCCGAGAAAGGCACCGGAGCCCTGGAATATGGCTTCTCCTAAAGGAGCAACTAAAGAATTGCTTCAGCATTGGGCAGATATCTATGGGATAGCTTTAACGGAGCTTCCAAAAGAGAACGTAGAAGTATATCAGGAAATTGTCGGCCGCCCTAATTCCACCGGATCATTCGGTGCGGTAGGAACGCCTATCAATATTACACAAAACTACGCTGCCAAAGATATGAAGATTCAATATTACATGGATCGGAATTCTTTATGGCATAACAGTAATTTCTATTGCAGCAACGGTAAAGGAGGCGAAAGGGATCTGAGTTTCAATGGTAAGATCAATCAGGGAACTGTTTGGGAAAGCGGTTTAAATCTTTCCGGAACTTTCAACTTCCTTTACCGAGGCAGAAATATTGAAGATGTAACGCTTAATGTAACACTGTACTGTAAACTTTCCGAAACCTTTATGCTTCAATGGCAGACAGAAAATTTCAATGCCATTATCAAAGCTTATGAAGATGCGTTCACGAAGTTTCAGGAAGAACAGGCAAGACTGGATGCGGAGCAGAAGGAAAAAGAAGCAGCAGCCAAAGAAAAACAGGGCACTTTCTACCGGTACATGGAGCATGATGTCCTTAAGCACAATTGTATTGCTTATCTGCTGCAGGATTATCTGAATGTATTGGGGCAGAACTTTACCGATGGCGATAAAATGGAAAACTTCCAGGTCTATCTGAACGAGAACCTGGATAAATACACTGCCTTAGCGAAGTTTATGGAACAGGCGTTTGAATGGGAGATCATGGATTACACCTTCTATCCTTATTATTGGGCAAACCGTAAAATGTGGCAGGAAATGTACGTTTCTGAAAGTGTAGATCCTCTATTCAGAAGTTTCCTGCAGGCAGGGATGGCAAGAGTAATCGTAACTGTAAAACCAGGATTTGAAGATGCTGTTCAGTTCTTCCTGACAACCGGAAAAATCTGGAACGGTGGTGAAGTTCCTGTCATTGGTGATCCGATGTACATGAGTATTGTCGATGAAATGAGACAGCCGACAGGCAAACCGCAAGGCAAATACTGGATTACGAGAGTGCCTACTACGCTTACCATTCTTCAGGATAAATCTACGGGATTACCGGTGGATAAGCCATTGCCGATCTTCCCGGAAACCGATGTCGATAACTGTGAAAACCCTACTGAGCTTGAATTTGAAACAAGTTTTGATCATCGAAATGTATACTTAAGCCGTTCTGAGAAAACGGAAAGTACTCTAGACTAAAATTAATTAAAGTAATGGCGGTTTATAGCCGCCATTACTATTTTTTAACAATTTAAAAACAAACAAAATGAGTACAGTAAAAGCAATAGGATTGCCCAATAAAATAAAGGCGTTGGGATTAGGAGATAGCAAATTGAATAAAATAGAGGAGGGTTTTGGTAATTTACCAACAATTACTTTCAAAGAAGAACCCGATATTGAGGTCGGTAAAAAAAGTTTAATACAATTTTTAATCAGTGGAAATTCAAGATGGGGTAAAAATGATATATCAATTGATATAATAAATGACAACAAAGAATTAACATTTACAACATTAAAATGGACAAGTGTGGATTACGGGTTCACGATGAGAACCAATATTACAAGCAAAAAGTCAGGTAAATTTACGATTAATTTTAAAGTTAATAATAAATATACCAATAGTTTAACTTTGGAAGCTAAATACAAAGTATTGGAAAATCCAAAATTAGTAAATGATACTAAGATCAATTACAGTGAAGAGCAAAAAGCTCAAATGATATCAACTGTTTATGGAGAATCTTCACGTGATGAAAATTTATGTGTTAACATTCCTTGGATATATTACAATTTAACTAAAAAATATGGATTTGAAAAAGGATTAAGAAGGTCATCCTATTATAAAGATCGAAATGATAATAAATGGATTTCTGAAGCATATCGAGTTTGCATGTATTATTTAGGTCAAGGAGCTCAATATGCGGATAGTAAAATGGTAAACGGGACAAAAATAAAAGATTATTGTAAAGAAACAAATAAAAGTTTTCGAGATGTATACAAATATTATATTGATATTATTCGCAATTATTTTAACCATAACATTTTTAACGCTCAAGTTATTAAGAACCCTTTCTATAATTGGGAAGGACAAGGTTATTGGAGAGATATGAACATAAGAATGAATAATAGCGATAAAGATAAGTGGGCAAAAGCATCTCAATATTTTCATCTTCAGAAAAAGGGATATGTAAATCAAAGATTCGTAAAGGAAATTATTGCCTACGATCCTGTAAGAGGCGTAGATTCAACAACCTATTTATGTGATGATTTGAGTATTACAAAATATTTTAAGGATAACCCAACGCGAATGCCTAAATTTGAAGATGGAAAATGTGTTTCTGCAGGCAATAAGTTGCTTTGTAGTAAAGATGAAAAAAACGCAATACCCGGAGTACACTTTGAAAAATAATTAAAAATGAAAAAATTAATCTTTTACTTACTAATCGTTGGCTTGATGTTATCATGCAATAAAAAGAATGAATTGAAAGAAAATAGTAATGATACAAAAATTGTAAATCAAGCCAATGAGCATATAACCGAGAGGGACTCTATAAATGGCAATGAATATGTTTACTATTTTAAAAAAGAAAAAAATAATTCTTCTAAGGTTGAATATAAAAGATTAGATTCTTTAATAATTTTAAATAGAGGTGAAAAATATGTATTAAACCTTATTGATAAAAATATTTCTACTGGTGTTATAGAAGGTGGAGTTTATTCTAATCTTGATTATAATTTTGATGGTGTAAATGATATCATGCTTTATCCTCATATAACAAACCCTTCGGTATATAATAAGAATTATGTTGCTGATTTTTTTATTTTTAATAAAGAAACTCAAAAGTATGAAAATAAAGCTGAGTTAGATACCATCCCCAATTTGGATGTCTGTAAAAAAAACAAATACTTAATTTCAAATGATGGAGTTTTTTTAAGAAAATATATTTGGAAAGAAAACTCTCTCAAATTAATAGAAACAATTAAGCAAACAGAATTGGAAACTGGAAATCATAAATTTCATTGTGAGTAACATTTTCATAATCTTTTAAGTGAAAAATTTACATTAATTGGAACCAACCGCAACCTTAAAAGTTGCGGTTTTTTCAAGGGGGTGGGCGTTTTATAGAGGGTTATTATAATCATTAATAGCAGATATAATCTTCCCGAAAAACTGGAGCATTTAAAAATATAGTTTTTAAATTTGGGAGACAATAAAAAAACAGTAAATTTTCAGAAGTTCAGATCATCAAGATTTTATCTGAGCAAAATCAAGGAAAGACGGTAAATGAGATTTGCCGGGAACACGGCATCAGCCAGCCGACCTTTTATAAATGGAAGAGTAAATATGGCGGTTTGGATGTTCATCAACTTACTAAAATGAAGGAACTTTCGCAGTACAAAAAAATCGTGGCTGAACTTACGTTGGAAAATGTGGTGATGAAAGATGTGATCGCAAAAAAGCTTTAACACCTTCCGAGAAGCGGGAACTGGTTGTTTATTGCGGATCACAGCACGGAATAAGCATACGGAATGCGTGTAAACTTTTTATCATAAACAGTTCGTTATTTTACTACAAAAAGAAGAAAAACAATGAAGATGACAAGATCCGGGAGGAGCTGGTTTTGCTTGCAGAACAGCATCAGACCTGGGGATTCTGGACGATGCACCACCGTTTGAAAACCTGGGTTTCAGGTGGAACCACAAGCGGGTTTACAGGATTTATAAATCAATGAAGCTGAATCTGAGAAGTAAACGAAAGAAACGCCTTCCGGCAAGAGCGAAAGAGCCTTTGTTTCGTCCTGTTTATCCCAATGTAATATGGAGTATGGATTTTATGCACGATACTCTGGAGAATGGCAAAAGCGTGAGAAGCCTTAATATCATTGCTGATTTTAATAGAGAGATTTTGAATATTACCATCGACACCAGTTTACCATCGGCAAGAGTGGTTTGCGAACTGGAACAACTGATCGACTGGCGTGGAAAACCGGAAAAGATAAGAGTGGACAACGGTCCTGAGTTTATTGGTGAAAAACTAAAAGGCTGGTGCGACAAAAATGATATTGCGCTTCATTATATCCAACCTGGAAAACCAACGCAAAACTCTCTGGTAGAAAGATTCAACAGGACTTTTCGGACAGAATTTTTAGATGTTTATTTATTTGAGAACATCAGGCAGATGAGAAATTATTCAGAAATCTGGATGTGGATGTATAACAATGAGCGCCCGCACAGTGCGCTGCAATACCTACACCTCGGGACTTTTTGTTGAAATATGGAAAAATCAAAATACGAAGCGCAGAAGATTTTCCCACATTCCAACAAAGTTTTAACAGCAATAACAAGAAATTATTAACCAAAACTCTACTTTTGAGTGTGCCTAAAGCTGGGAAGATTACAAAATCACATCTATTAGTTTTTCAGGAGTAAGTGGAAATCATGAATATGAAATAAAAAAAATTTGCAGATAAACATAAAAATGAATTTGATGAAATAATTTTTGCAGATGCAACAAATATTAGGATTTTTAAGTAAGAAGAAACTCTAAAAAGATAATAAGTAGAGGCTGCCTAAAGGGCAGTCTTTTCAGTTTATTATAGTAGATCTTAAGAATTATCTTTATATAAAAATGGATGGGCAAAAGGGAAAGGATTTGATAAAGTAAAGTTAGTAACTCCTTTACAAGAAATTAGAAATTACAACAATATCCGAGACTTGCAAAATTTAGTAGTACTATATCATAAATAAAAAATATGGCACAAGAAGAAATGGATTATCTGGTGGTCTCAAGATTAGATTATAGAAAAATGGTTTTAGTGAATCTACTTATAATCCTGTAGGCAGTACGATACGTATTCACGATTATAAGGAAAATCCTGGTGGAATGATTACGGATTTGATAAAGAAGTTTTTGAAAATTTATTAGGCCAGATTTTGGCAAAAAAGATTTTTATTATGAATCTAAAGCATGGGGATTTATACTAGAAACTTTGGAAAACAAGATCAGAGAGGTATTGAAAACTATGAAAAAAGTACCACAGGTATATATTGAAAATCTGACAGAATACCTTAAGAATTATAAACTTGAAAATGATGATTTCTATTCTGGAAATATGGTTTTTCATGAGGAGATAGAAGCGTTTTTAGGAGAGCTTTATCATTACAACAATTTTAGGCATAACGAGAAAGGATTATATAATTTTAATCTGTTTTATAGCATTTTAAAAAACAATTATGAAGGTGGGTATCCTTTATATATCTCAGTAGCCACTGTAGCAGACCAGAAAAATTATCCTTAAATCAACCGCTTTCAAGGCGGTTTTTTTATAAATGTGATGATAAATTAGGTGGATCTATAGGCTTGAAAAATAAAAATGATAGTTAATATTATTACAAAATAAAAAGCTAGGAATTATAAATTTAAATCCCGTTTTAGTCCATTTGCTTATAAGTGCGGCTAAAAGCAAGGGGTATGGAAAACCGAAATTATACGATCCAACTAACCAATCGCAAAAAATACAAAATTTAGGAGATATAGAATTAATAACAGATATTAGATTCATTTTTAAAAAATAGAAATATGAGTGATTTAGAAAAATTGTTTGGTATTATAGTTTCACCGATTAACTATAAAGTAAGTGGCATGGAAAGCACTAGAAGTAATCGTAAAATTCTTGCTTTAAATAGTTCAGTAAAAGAAGCTGCATATCTCGAAACTGAAATCTTCAAGTCGTATTTTAAAGATTTAGGTAAAGAGGAGTATTTCTTAGAAGTAGGATCTTATAGTAATCTTATGGAGGAGTATGAAAAAACATTAAAAGAACTTTTGAAAAAAGAACATAAAGTACCTAACGAATATCACAATAATCTTGATGAGTATAGAAAGGTAGTGTATAAAAAATTATTCACCAATGAAGAATTTGTATATAATTATCACCGTTATGATGAAATTCATGAAGTGTTAGGTGAATATTATGTTTTTCGTATGAGATTTCACAGAATTACTTATAATTTTTATAAAATTTATTATCTAAAAATGAAATCTTTTTATGATGATGGTAAACCTTTGTATATTAGTAAAGAATTGAATTATAAAGAATTAGGATTTTAGAAATTAAGCCGTCTCATTGATGAGACGGTTTTGGCCGCCAGCAGATTTGATTGCGACTATTATTAAAATTCCCGTTAATGACTTACAAAAAAGAAATTTTAGAAATATTAAATGGTGATGATAATGTTTGGAAATATTGGATATTATTAAGATTGATAAAACCACCAATTACAAAGAAGATGGCTGGCTTATCCCTAAAATTGAAAAGATAATGATAAGTCCTTCTTTGGGAGAAAAAGAAAATGAGGTAGAAGAAATAGCAGAGGAGATAATTGATAAGATTACCTCTTTTAATGATTAATTTAATAAAGATGATGTCTCTAAATCTTTATTATCGAACTGTTTTCTGATATGCTGTAAAAACGGAAGGCTTTTAGATAATAATATAATACGAAACGCTTTTTCATCAATAGAACAAAACTTTACATCAAAGAAGCTGTCAATTTTACAGAATAGCTTCTTTTTTTATAATCCTGTGATAGAAGATCAGTTCTATGGTAATGGCCAGCATAATGGAGAATGTACAAAAACAAGGATAATAATATAAAGTCAAATAATTGCCTCTTCATGAATGCTAATAAAATAATGAAGTACAAAAATTATAATTATAGCGATAAATCTGATGTGTCAACGATGTTGGCCAATAATCAAAATGTTATAGAAACAATTATTGGGGCTATAAATGGTATCGATGATCAGAAATGGTTGGAAGAAATGTGTATCAAATATATACTTAATGATGACTTTGGAATTGCTCGAACTGCAATTTATGGAATAGGAGATATTGCAAGAATATATAAGAAACTATTGAACAAAAAAGAAATTCAAAAAAAATTTGGCAAAGTCACAAATGAAAATCTGAAATTTGTAATTAAAGAAGTCAATGATGATTTAGAAATATTTTTAAAATAGTAAATTCTGATTTAAACAAAGAATCCCACTAAAAAGTGGGATTCTTTGTTTAATAAAACTGCAACATGTTCATGGATCTATTTCACCCAATTTGATTCTATTGCTACTGCGGTGCCCAAAAAGACCACCGTTCCCCATTAAAAACCGCCAGCCGTTTAGCCCCGGACTTATTCACGTAGACCATCATTCCGGGTGATGGGCTTGGGATGTTGTTGACGTCGGTAACGATAGGAAGTACCATGGCCCGGTTTGCAGATTCCAAAACCACGGCTCCGTTTGCCGTTGTTGTGATGGCACCGATGATAACTTTATCACTGACTGATTCAGCGGTAGAGGTTTGGGTAGCCATCACGGAAGTAATATTTCCGTTCTGCCCGCTAAGATCGGTCCAAGAGGTACCGTTGTAGTATCGTATTCTTGCCTGTGCAGGATTAACGGCGTCCAACAGCAGGGTTCCCTGGGTAGGAGATGTTGGTAGGGTTCTGACGTAAGGCAGAATAATTCCTTTGTTGTTGGTGTTTGCAAATTCCAAAAGCACACTGCTTTTGTTGGTGGCTGTACCGGCAGCATCTCCCATAATCACCTGTGAAAATGCAGATGCTGAAAATCCAAGTAAAGCAAGTATTAAAATTTTTCCTATTTTCATTGTTCTGGAATTTTATATTAAGGGCATGATGGAACAGAGAAACATCTCCAGGCGCCATCCGAATAGATTTTTAAACATTTTACCGTGGTGTCAAATACCATCATTCCTTCCTGTGGATTGGTGATATTTGATAAAGCGGAAGTTTCGAGTCTTGTCACTACAAAGCCTTGGGTATTGGATTCGATAGCCATGTGTGCCGATTTACGGGTAAATGGCCAATTGCCGTTTCCGACATTAGGATTTTTCTGTAAAGTGATACCAACCCTCGTATCAATTCCCGCAGCGGTGTTTGTTACCGGATTATAGCAGACAGATTGTACATTCGTATCGGTTGCCGTATTATTAGCGGTATTCGGATCCGAGCTGTTGGCCGGAGAAGTAACGTTGACTGTAGTGGCTAAGTTCCCGGTATAACTCACCGGAACGTTTACCGTAATGGTATAGGTAATGGTACCGTTTAAAGGTAAATTCACGACATCATTCACCGCGCCGGTCTGTGTGCCTGTTACTGAGCTGGTAGCACCGCCTGCGCCTACTGCCGTATAGGAAATGTTGGCTGCTGGAATTCCTGTTGGAAGCGGTACAGAAACCGTTGCTCCCTGAACCCCGAAAGGGCCGGTGTTTCCAACAACTACGGTATAGGTAACGGAACTTCCGGGTGCGTAAGTAGTAGCGCCGTCTGTAACGGTTGCATAAAGATCTGCGCTGAAGGCAATCGGAGCGGTGACACAGTGCGCACCGTCATTGGAATTGCTTGCAGGGGATGATGAAATGAGTGTTCTTTGTCCGTTGGCAAGATTAAACTGGTAGAAACCTCCGGTATTAAGAGAACCGTAAACTTCGCCGGTTGATGATGCAAACATAGCACCGAAAGGCAGCAATGCACTGTTCGCTCCGATAAATGTTACCGTTGCCGGAGAAGTGGATAGGTCAATCGATAAAAGCCTTCCATCGGTATCTGAAGAGACGGAGTAAAGTCTTCCGTCAGCGGTTCTGTAAGCAAAATCCGAAATGTTGATGGCTTGGGAAAGCGTGAGTGCCGTAGCGCTCATGGCCGCGATATTCACACGGTATAAGGTTGCCCCTGAACCTGACTGCTTCAGATAGTAATTTCCGGTATTATCAAATTCCCCTGCGTTGAAAGTAACGCCTGTCGGAAGTCCGGACACGGCACCAAGCAGGGTAAAGGTTCCGGATGCATTAATTCTTACGATCGTGTTGCTATTATCAACAGTTCCGTACATCAGACCGTCGACAGGGTTAATACCGATTGAATTGATGTTGCTGGTATAGGATCCTACAGAAGGAAATGTGAAAGGGTTTGAAGTCGTATTCACATTGTATACTGTGCTGTTCTGTGAAATATACATATTCGAATTACATCCGAATGAGGCTTCAGCCGTTGCGGTAAGCGAACAGACGGTTGAAGAATTTCCCAATCTGATCGTTACCGTTTTTTGTCCTGCCGCACCTGTTCCGTTATAAGTAACCGGAACATCGATAAATGTGGTGCCCGCGTTTATCGTGACATTCTGCGAGGTAGTGGCAAAATCGGTACCTGATACATTAATGGTATATGTGCCGGGAGCATAGATATCTGTAATAGGAATTCTTACTGTTCTTGTGGAAGCATATCCTGTGGAAAATGTTGAGTTCCCCTGAAATGCCGCACCACTACAGGTAAAAGTAAAAGGCACATAATAGGGTACGGATGCAAGATCCAGATTAGCAAAATTACTTCCGATGTTAATCGTAGCGGTAGTAGTGGAAACACCCGTAGCAATGTTAATGCTGTTGATCTGAATGGTATTTGCCGTACCGCCTTGAGTTCCGATCAGGGAAGCGGTATATACAAATCCTTTCAGGTAAGCCATTCCCTGCATAGAGCCCACTGTTGCGGCAGGTCCTGTAATCTGCACTGCTTTCGTTGCAACTCCTGTGGCAATAGCAATTTTATATAGGTATCTTGCGGTGTTCCCAGAATTATTGATGAACATATAGATGTTGTTCTCATAATCAAAGAAGGTATCCGTGCTGAACGTTGTTCCTGCGGTCCAGTCAGTATCACCGGCAGCGGCGGTAATCGGCAGTGTGGCTCCTGAAGGATAAATCGGATACAGTGTTTTTGTATTGGACTGGAATCCATACACCCGTCCGAAATAGGCTCCGGGCACATTGTTGGTCCCGATTCCTCCAATCGGAGCATTGGGTAAAGTGGCGGTCGGGGTAATCGCCGTACCGTTTTTGTACAGCACACTGTTTGCCGGTGTATTGGAATGGATAAATACCAGCGTACCCGGATTGCCTCCCGGGTTATCATAACCTGTTGCCAGGTTGCTGAGATCGGCTGCTGTAGTGACTGTTGGTGAAGCCAGTGGAGTAGGTAATGAAACCGTTCCTGTGATGCCTGTTATATCATAAACTCTGCCGGTAGCAGCAAACGATAGATACAGTCTGTCGGCTTGCTGCGAGTGAAATACTTGGGGTATGCAAAAAAATGCAATAAGCAGCAATAGAACATTGAATTTTTTCATAAAAAATAATTTGTAGTACAAATATAGGTAAATTGGTAAAATTAATTTATTGAAGAATTGTTAATTTTATGTAGGTAAATGTGCTTAAGATTATTTTTAATTTAAAAATGTGGTATTAATATTAAATTAAATTTAAAATATTAAAATTTAATGCTCATGATGGGAATAGTTTGTTGTGCAGTTTTATTTGTATTTTTCTCTGATAATATATGATACTATAATAATGGGGTTTTCCAAAAGTATGAACAGGAAAAGAATTGAAAATAAGGGAAACGAAAAACGGCCATTTCTTATGAAACGGCCGTGTGTATTTATCAACTATATAGTATTAAAATTCTATATCTACTTCTAATTTCTCAGCCAGAAGCTTAGAAATTTTTTCTTTTAAAGGCTCGATGTCGATATTCTGCATGGCATCATTCGCAAATGCATAGAGTAAAAGCGCCTGAGCTTCTTTTTTAGAAATTCCTCTTGCTCTAAGATAAAAAAGAGCATCTTCATTTAGCTGGCCAACCGTACAGCCGTGTGAACATTTCACGTCATCTGCAAAGATCTCAAGCTGAGGTTTGGTATCGATCGCAGCGCCTTCGCTTAGTAAAACATTGTTATTTTGCTGGTAGGCATTCGTTTTCTGGGCAATTTTATCTACAAAAACTTTCCCGTTGAAAACCCCGTGGGATTTTCCATCAAAAATTCCTTTATAGTTCTGGTAGCTTTCACAGTTCGGGAAGTTGTGATGAACCGCCGTGTGATGGTCAACCAACTGGTCTTTACCGATAATCGTGATTCCGTTCATGAACGAATTAATGTTTGATCCGTTATGAATGAAATCCAGGTTGTTTCTTACCAGCTTACCTCCGAAAGAGAAGGTATTTACCGTCGTTAAACTGTCTTTTTCCTGTCTTGCAAAAGTGCTGTCGACTAAATAAGACGTATCGCTGTCATTCTGCAGTTTATGCCAATCCGCTTTTGCGTTCGGATACGTGAAGATTTCCGTCACCGAATTCGTAAGCACATATGTACTGTCGAAATTATGGTGGCTTTCAATAATTTCTACCTTGGCACCTTCTTCTACAATCAGCAGATTTCGGGTATTGTAGAAAGTATTCTCTTCCTGGTTCTGAGAAATATAGAAAACATGGATCGGCTTTTCAATAACCATATTTTTAGGAACTTTCAGGAAAAATCCGTATTTGCAATAGGCCTGATTCAGGTTTGTAAAAGCGGATTTGTCCGAAGCCAGCGTATTAAAATATTTCTCAAAAACGTCCCGGTGTTTTTCATCGTTCAACGCATAGTTGAAAGAAAGAAATTCAACATTTTCAATGGAAACTTTTGATAATTCTTTATGAAGCTTACCATTTACAAACGTAATCCAGTCAAAGTTTTCTTCCCCCAGGTGCAATTGGTCCAATTGCTCTTTGGTAATATTGTGACTTTCTTTTGGGAAAAAGTTGTATCCTTTTTCGGTAATCTCCTTTAGATTGGTATATTTATATTCTTCGTCTCTTTTTGTAGGAAAACCGGTTCTTTCAAATCGTTGCAGGGCTACTTTACGGTCTTCATCCAAAAATCGGTGACGAAGACTTTCCAAAAATTCCTGATGGTTTTCTGTAATCTGTTCTTTTAATGCCATTACTGGTATATCTGTGGTTTGCACCATTTTTTCTTTTTTGTTTGGCTGAATTGTTAAACTAAGAGATGAATAGTAATCTCTGAATTATTCTCTTTTAATTAATTTAAAAGCCAGTCATACCCTTTTTCTTCAAGTTCCAGAGCAAGCGATTTATCACCGGTCTTGATGATCCTTCCGTTTGCTAAAACGTGAACGAAATCGGGTTGGATATAATTAAGCAATCTCTGATAGTGGGTAATCAGAAGTACTGCATTTCCTTCGTTTTTAAAAGCATTAACGCCGTCTGCCACAATTCTTAGAGCATCGATGTCCAGTCCGGAATCGGTTTCATCCAGGATCGCCAGTTTCGGATCGAGCATCATCATCTGGAAGATCTCGTTTCTTTTCTTTTCACCTCCGGAAAATCCTTCATTCAGCGATCTTGAAAGGAAGTCTTTTTTGATGCCTAATTTTTCGGATTTCTCACGGATCATCGCCAGCATTTCTTTGGCAGGCATTTCTTCTAATCCGTTAGCTTTTCTGTTTTCATTCATCGCTGCTTTGATGAAATTGGTTACAGAAACCCCCGGAATTTCTACCGGGTATTGGAAAGAAAGGAAAATCCCTTTGTGTGCTCTTTCTTCAGGAGCATCTTCAATAATATCCTCACCGCTGAAAATAATTTCACCATCGGTAACCTCATAGTCTTCCTTCCCTGCGATAACAGAGGAAAGGGTGGATTTCCCGGCACCGTTCGGTCCCATGATCGCATGAACTTCGCCCGGCTTTATTTCAAGATTAATTCCTTTTAAAATTTCTGCGCCGTCTTCAATTCTGGCGTGCAAGTTTTTTATCTCTAACATATATTTTAGTTTATCGCAAGGTTAGACTTTTGGAATATCCTCTGTAACACTAAACCACAATTACAAAGGCATTAACGCTGGCGAATGAAATACTATTTTATTTTTTTATTTAAACATTAAGAATTTAAGCAATTTTTAATGTACTATTTCTTCTAAGAAAATCAATAAAATGATTGATCAATTCCTTAGTTTAAACATTATCCTACAGAGCCCTCCAAAGAAATCTCCAGCAATTTCTGGGCTTCAATGGCGAATTCCATCGGCAACTTGTTTAAAACTTCTTTGCTGAAACCATTCACGATCAGAGCAATTGCTCTTTCGGTATCTATTCCCCTCTGGTTACAGTAGAAAATCTGGTCTTCTCCAATCTTGGAAGTCGTTGCTTCATGCTCCAACTGTGCAGACGGATCTTTGATTTCAATATAAGGGAAAGTGTGCGCGCCGCATTCGTTGCCCATCAGCAGGGAATCACACTGGGAAAAGTTTCTTGATCCTTTTGCAGAAGGCATTACTTTTACAAGTCCTCGGTATGAGTTCTGCGATTTTCCGGCAGAGATCCCTTTGGAAATAATGGTTGATTTCGTATTCTTCCCGATGTGGATCATCTTTGTTCCGGTATCTGCATACTGGTGATTATTGGTCACAGCAATAGAGTAGAACTCACCGATTGATCCGTCTCCTTTTAAAATACAAGAAGGATATTTCCAGGTTACGGCAGAACCGGTCTCCACCTGTGTCCACGAAATTTTTGCATTTTTCTCGCAAAGTCCTCTCTTCGTTACGAAATTGAAAACCCCGCCTTTTCCTTCTTCATTCCCTGGGTACCAGTTCTGAACGGTTGAATATTTAATTTCGGCATTATCCAGGGCAATCAGTTCAACCACCGCAGCGTGAAGCTGGTTTTCATCTCTTGATGGTGCCGTACAGCCTTCAAGATAAGAAACGTAACTTCCTTCATCGGCGATCACCAGAGTTCTTTCAAACTGTCCGGTACCGGCTTGGTTGATACGGAAATAGGTAGAAAGTTCCATAGGGCATCTTACCCCTTTCGGAATATAGCAGAAACTTCCGTCGGAGAATACCGCGGAGTTTAAGGCAGCGTAAAAATTATCACCTCTGGGAACTACTTTCCCAAGATGCTTTCTTACAAGATCAGGATGGTTTTTAATGGCTTCGGAAATAGAGCAGAAGATAATCCCTTTCTCCATCAGGGTATCCTGGAAGGTTGTTTTCACTGAAACCGAGTCCATTACAATGTCTACGGCAACGCCGGAAAGTCTTTTCTGTTCTTCGATGTTGATGCCCAATTTGGCAAAGGTAGCGAGTAATTCAGGATCCACTTCGTCAAGGCTTTCAAGCTCAGGCTTTACCTTTGGAGCAGCATAATATCTGATGGCCTGGAAATCCGGCTTTTCATATTTGATGTTGGCCCAATCCGGTTCCGTCATTTTCAGCCAGATCCTGAAAGATTCCAGACGCCATTCTGTCATCCATTCCGGTTCTTCTTTTTTTGCAGAGATGGCACGGATGATGTCTTCGTTTAATCCTATCGGGAAATCTTCATAATCAATTTTGGTTTCCCAGCCGAATTCATACTTTTTATTTTCTAGATCGACGCGTAAATCGTCTTCAGTATACTTATTCATATTTAATATTCAAAAAATTCAAAATTCGAAATTCAAAATTTTGCATCTTCGAACCACTTTTATTTATCTGTTTTTATATTTCGAGCCTTTAAGATCACTTTTCTGTAAATAAAATATAAAGCCTCCAATTTTCTTGCTTAAATCTGTTGTTTTTGTTTTTAAAACTTCAAATTTTTCATCAGAAATAAAATTCCTGTCTAATACCCTGTACAATTGAGATCTTGTTTCTCCACACGATGCTTTAGAAATATATAAGAATTGTATAAACTCCTTATTTCCATTTCTCTCAAACCCTTCAGCAATATTATCCATTATTGAGCCTGAAGATCCGTCAATCTGATTTGCCAGGCGAAAATTGTTCTTTAGCTCAGAACTTTCAATAATTTCGTAAATGTCGTTACAAAGTTCTCTTGAAAGCTGCCATATTTCCAAATCTTCAAAACTTCTATACGTTGCCAATAATATTGAATTTTAAATCTTAAATTTTTGAATTTAAAGAGAAAAACTTTCACCGCATCCGCAAGTTCTGGATGCATTCGGATTGTTAAAAACAAATCCTTTTCCGTTTAATCCTCCCGAATATTCAAGAGTTGTTCCTGCTAAATAGAGGATGGATTTTTTATCTACAACAATTTTTATGTTATTGTCTTCAAATAGTTGATCAGTGTCTGTTTTTTGGTTGTCAAACTTTAAAACATATTCTAAACCAGAACATCCTCCGCTTTTTACGCCTACTCTCACAAAGTCTTCGGCAGGGTTAAAGCCTTCTTCTGTCATCAGCTGAACGGCTTTTGCCTTTGCTTGGTCTGATACTTTTATCATTGTATTTATTTAGAATGATTTAATGATGCAAAAATACGAACTAATTTCCGCAATCTCAAATCGAAGATGTCTATTTTAATGATTCTGTTTCTAATAGGTTTGTTTTATGAATGAATTTATCGTTAAAAAGAAATAAATTTTTCTCGGAAGGCTGTAGAGTGACGATTTGGTTTTAACTTTGATCTGGAATTGATATCTATAGATTACATGACGATGATACAGATTAATTGATTCTGATCATTGTCAGTCAGAACGTTTACATAAAATATATACTATAAATGAAAAGATTAGGCATTCTTGCTTTAGTTCTGTTTGTGCAGACCACTTTTGCACAAGTAAACAGGTTTGTGTACCAGGTAACGATGAAACCGGATGCATCCAACAAAAACGATATTAAAACCGAAAATGCTTACCTGGATATTTCTCCGGAAAAATCGGTGTTTTATTCTGAAAACAGGATCAAGCGGGATTCTGTAATGAAAGCAACTTTCCAGAGTGGCGGCGCCAGAAGTTTCAACAGGGAACAGATGGAAGGCTTAAGGTCTAACATCAATTATTCGGTGGAAAAAGATAAGAAAACCCAGAAAATGATGTTTAAAGACAGAATCGGAAGGGATGTTTATACCTATGAGGAAGACCGTCCGCTCAGCTGGAAAATCCTTTCTGAAACCACGAAGATCGGAGATTATAAAGTGCAAAAAGCTGAAACGGAATTCGGCGGTAGAAAATGGACGGCCTGGTTTACCACAGATCTGCCTTATCAGGATGGTCCGTACAAATTCGGAGGACTTCCGGGGCTTATTGTAAAAGCAGAAGATGATAAAGGAGACTATTCTTTTGATTTAATGAAAAATTATAAAATTGATGATTTTCCTGCGATGAACCAGTTTGGAAATACCATTAAAGTAAAGAGGGGAGATTACGTAAAACAGCAGAAGAAATTTCTCGAAGACCCGATGTCTTTCATGACGCAGGGTGGCGGTACACAGATAAGAATCGGCGGTGATGGTGGTCCCCGTGGCGGTGGTGGCGGTAATCCTCCGGCTGATTTCAGAAAGAGAATGGAGGAGAGGGTAAAAGATGAAGCGAAGAAAAACAGCAACCCGATAGAATTGCAATAAAAATATAATCCTGAAGAATTTCTTCAGGATTATATTTTTACATGAGTTTTCTCTAAAATAATTTTGTTATAATACGCCAGCTCCGGAATAACGATGCAATTTTTATTAATAATTTTGATGTTATTCTTTGCCAGCAGCCTTTTTGTTTTTTCGGATAAAGGAAGCAGGCCAAAATGATAATATTTCATTTTCTTTTTATCATAATCCTGAACAGCTGCTTTTCTTATTCTGGAAAATTGCGAATCGTCTTTTTGATTACCGAATTGTTTTTGGGCAAACACAAGACTGCATAAAAAACAAACCGTAATGATTAATATTTTATTTCTCATTGTGTAATTGTATTATTATTTATAAATGATCGGATAATAAATACACTATTTCAAAAGCTGGTTGAATGTATCTCCTTGTCTTATATCGCCGGTTTCATATCCTTTCATAAACCATTCTTTACGCTGTGCAGAGGATCCGTGGGTAAAGCTCTCCTGATTTACATACCCCTGAGACCTTCTCTGGATATTGTCGTCTCCGACAGCTTCTGCCGCTTCAATCGCCGACTGGATGTCTCCCGGTTCCAGAATATGCTCTCTGCTGTCGGTCTGTTTTGCCCATACACCCGCGTAAAAATCTGCCTGAAGCTCTGTCGCAACTGAAACCCGGTTCATTTCAGCTTCGGAATATCTGCCGCTTCTTCTCAGTTCATCCACTTTTTGCGTAGTCCCCAATAAAGTTTGAACGTGATGTCCCATTTCATGGGCCATAACATAAGCAATCGAAAATTCGGTAACTTTTGCTCCGAAACGCGATTCAAGCTCCTTAAAGAAACTCATGTCCATGTATACCGACTGGTCTGCCGGACAATAAAATGGCCCCATGGCAGATTGTGCTACGCCACAGCCCGACTGAGTTGTATCTTCAAAAAGAATTACTTTTGCCGGCTTGTACTGCATGCCGTTTTCTGCAAAAATTTTAGTCCAGGTTTCTTCGTTTTCGGCAGTTACCATCTTTACAAATTCACGGATTTTCAGCTCATTCTGGCTCAGTTCACGCTGTTCGGTTCTGGCTGCGCCGGAACCTGCACCTGAAGAAAGAATGGAAGAGGGATCTCCTCCTAAGAAAAATATAATAGCAGCAATAATCAGTGTTCCCAGCCCGCCGCCTACAACGGCTCCGCCGCCAAGCCCGCGCCTGTCTTCCACATTATCACTCCTGTCGTCAGTCCATCTCATAGTTTAATTTTTTATTACGTTAAATTTAAAATTATTATCTTATTAAATAATTACTTTTGTGAAAAATTATGCCAAAGTGAGAAGAATTAAACAAATCTCTTTAATGATCCTTTTAGCCAGTGTTTTTTCCTGTAATGAAAAAGAGTACAAGGAAGATGAAGTAAGCAGCATCGACAAAAAAGCTTCCATAGAAACGGAGCTTTCGGTACAGCATATCGATACAGCGGATGTCCTGGTTACCACGCACAAGATCTGGAAAGATAAAAAGCTTATAAAAGAAATTGTAAAAAGGGATACGATCCCAAGTCTTGGCGATACGCTGATGGAGTCTGAAGATAAAGACGGGGTTGTGCACAAGGACAATACCAAGAAGGATTACGAATTTTATATCACGGTACAATAATGAAAAAGTCGGGTTCTGTAAAATTGCTTTTCGTAACGGGAATTCTGGCGGCCTGTTCGCAGGAAAAGCCCAAAGACGAGTGGAAGAACGAAAAAAAGGTCTATATGAGATCCGATACCACGGCTTCTTATTCGAGAACACATGGTTTTATGCCGGGCTTTTTCTGGTATCATGCGTTCCGGCCTTACGGTGCTTACAGCAACGGGGGATATCGCCGGACAGGATATTACAGTGATGCGATCAGCTCAAAATCAAATATCGGCAGAAGTTCTTATAAAGGAAGTGTAATAAGAGGCGGGCTGGGAAGAAGCGGCTTCAGAGCATCATCGTAATTATGAAAAGAACAGCATCGCAATTTCGTAAAAACTGGGAAGATAAGCTCGAAAACCTGGGTTTCGGCTATCATTCTCTGGAAGGACTGTACTGGGACGAAAGCCATTATTATGAATTTTCCATGCAGGAAGTTGATACCCTCGAAAAGGCAACCGCCGAATTATGGCAGATGTGCCTGGAAGCGGTAGATTACATTATTGAGAAAGACCTTTGGGACCGTTTTAACATTCCCGATTGGTTCAGGAAGTATATCATCACCAGCTGGGAAGAAGACCATCCTTCGGTTTACGGCAGGTTTGATTTCGGTTTCGACGGCAAAAATTTAAAGCTGCTTGAGTTTAATGCAGATACGCCGACTTCGCTGTATGAGGCATCGGTGATCCAGTGGTACTGGCTGCAGGAGATGTTCCCGGAGAAAGACCAGTTCAATTCGATTCATGAGAAACTGGTGGATTACTGGAAATACCTTACCCAATACATGAACCCGCATTATATTTATTTCGCTTCATTAACCAATATTGAGGATGTTACCAATGTGGAGTATCTTCGCGACTGTGCGACACAGGCGGGTTTCGAAACGGAATTTATCCCGATTCAGGACATCGGCTGGGCGGAAGAAATTAAAGAATTTATTGCCGGTGACGGTTCGGTCATGGATTATATTTTCAAGCTGTATCCTTACGAGTGGATTCTCGGGGACGGCTTTGGGGAAAAGCTGGTCGAAAACGGCTTCCGGTCTCAGTGGATCGAGCCGGCCTGGAAAATCCTTCTTTCATCAAAAGCGATTTTGCCCATCCTCTGGGAAATGTATCCGGATCATCCTTATCTGCTGCCTGCTTATTTTGAGCAAAAAGATTTAAAGAATTTCGTTAAAAAACCGATTTACTCCAGAGAAGGGGCGAACATTACGCTGTATAAAAACGGGATTCCTGTAGAAGAGAATGCGGGTGCCTACGGAAAAGAAGGCTTCATTTACCAGCAGTCATTCGATCTTCCTGATTTCGACGGAAATTATCCTGTAATCGGAAGCTGGGTGATCGGTCAGGAGCCTGCGGGCATTGGTATCAGGGAAAGTGTTCACCTGATCACCAATAACCAGAGCCGTTTTGTGCCACATCTTATCAGCGGTTAAGCATATTCTTTTTCAGCCAGTAGGAAGTGGACTGATAAGCAGATATTGTGGCATTGACCAATTGTTTATCCTGATCTTTTTCTTTTAACAGATGTTCATCAAAATAAATATTGAATTCTGGGGAAAGATTGTTTTTCTGCTGAACCAAAGAATATTGTTTCACTTTCCGGACCGGCGAAATAATGGTTAAATGATTATCTTTTATCAATCCTAAATCCTCATAAGTCGCGATATAAGCTTTAGGCTGAAATTCTTTCGTGAATACATCCTGTCCCAGGAATGTGGACCGGTAGCTGAAATTCAGCAATCCGAAAAGGGTAGGCATAACATCGATCTGCGACATGGTCCGGGTAAATTTCTGGGGCTTAATAAATCCTTCCGAGAAAATCAAGGCCGGAATCCGGTATTTGTCCATCGGCAGTTCCATATCTCCTGCGCTGGAAGCACAGTGGTCGGCAATGATAATGAATACGGTATTTTTGTACCAACTCTGTTTCTTTGCCATTGCAAAAAAATTTCTCAGGGCATAATCGGTATATTTCACCCCGCCTTCCCGGGATTTTGCGTCGCCAGGAATATCGATCTTTCCGTTCGGATAAGTAAACGGGCGGTGGTTGGAAACCGTCATCCAATGATTGAAAAAAGGTCTTCCTGATCTGGCTTCTGCATTCATGGTGCTGATCGCTTTCTTGGCCATATCCTCATCGGCCACGCCCCAGACATTGGCAAAAGTGATTTCTTCCGGTGTGAAATTATTCCGGTCTACAATTTCATAGCCGTTTCCTTTGTAGAAATCTTCCATATTGTCGAAATAGCTGTAGCCGCCATATAAAAATTTCACGTCATAGCCTTTCGATTTAAAAACGCTTCCGGTGGTAAATTTATTTTTATTGTTTTCCCTTTTAATAATGCTTTCCCCGGCTGTCGGCGGAATGCATAGAGTTAAAGCTTCCAGCCCGCGCACTGTTCTGTTCCCCGTAGCGTACAGGTTGGTAAACATCAGCGACCGGTCTGCCAGGCTGTCTAAGAACGGAGTGATTTTCTGGGTGTTTCCGTAATGCGCCAAAAAGTCGGCAGACAGGCTTTCAACAGAAATTAAAACGACATTTTTCTTTTGTTCCGGTCTTGCCGAAACAATGTTTCTCTTTAATGCAGGCGGGGCAAACTGGCTTAATAAGTTCTTCTCTGCTTCTTTCTGATTAATTTCGGGATAAAACTGGAAATAGTCGAGCTCATTGTGGGTAAATGCCCAATAGAATTTCGGAAGCCCGTTCGCCTCGATTTCTTCTTCAAACACACTGCTGCCCTTGATTTTTGTCGTGAAATTTAATCCGAATATACTGATCCCGCATAAGATCAGGTAAGAACCCATTAAAACGGTTTTCTGTTTCAGGCTGGGAAGTTCAGAAAGTTCATTTTTCGTTTTTCGGTAAATGAAAACCGTAATGGTAATGGTTACTGCAGCAATAGCCAGAAATAAAGGAACTACGGGATAGCTCTCCATAATATTTCCGATGACTTCATTGGTATAGATGAGGTAGTCTACGGCAATAAAATTATATCTCAGCCCGAATTCATTGTAAAAGAAATATTCGCTTATAGCATTAAAAACGATTAATAATACATAAAGAAAAAGGGTGATGAAATACAGGCTGTTCCGTATCTGTAATCGCCTTTCCGGAAGAAAGAACATCAGGGCAAAGAAAACAATCTTCACGCCGATGAACGCCAGCGCAATTTCTGCTACCGACCCACCATACTGTTTAAAGATGTTATCAGGAATAAGAAGTATATAGAGAAACAGCAAAATCAGCAGCCCCAAAATAATTTGTCCGTAAGGTTTTTGGTACTTGGAATTGGATAAAAATAAGAAGTACAGGGCAAGGAAAGGGCAGGTTAATATAAAAACCAGGACATCGTTCAGCACGCCAGTCAGCAGGATCTTCAGAATTTCAAAAATACCGAAGCTTACCGTAGTAATCGGGTGGAATAAAAAAACGAGTCTTGTGATCAGGGAAATGGTGAGATAGAGGGTGCCTAAATAAAAAAAAGGCCTGAGTTTCTGGGAGAACATCTGTGTAAACTGAATATTAATTTTACAAAAATAATAATTGGATAATATTTTTCAATATATTTTCTTAAAATCTCATAAAAATTAGAAACTTTATAAATGTTTAAAAAAAGATTAAAAAATTATTATCAGAAAGGTTCAGTTTTTACAGTTTTTTGTGGTATGTGCAAATAAAAAAGGACTATTTTTCGTAGTCCTAAATATTGTAATGGTAAAAAGTGTTAAATTATGAATGGCCGAAACCGATATTCCCTTTTTTGCCGGAAATATTTTTCCTGAAATCAATCATTCTCAGCGCGGTAACTGCCGCTTCCACTCCTTTATTCCCAAGATCTCCGCCGCTTCTCGCGATCGACTGCTCTTTTGTGTCATCCGTTAAAACACAGAAAATAGTTGGAGTATCCGTTAATATATTACAGTCTTTAATACCCTGGGCTACTGCTGAGCATACATAATCAAAGTGAGGGGTCTCTCCGCGGATAACACACCCGATTGAAATTACTGCGTCAAATTTGCGCTCTTTGCAAAGCTGCATGCTTGCGTAGCTGAGTTCAAAAGCTCCCGGTACCGGAAACAATCTGATGTTTTCGGATTTTACGCCTTCTTTCTGAAGGATTTCCAGTGCTGCATCACGAAGATTATAAGTTACAAAATCATTCCACTCAGAAAAAACAATGCCGATAGAAAACTCATCGGCATTGGTTATATGAAGTGGCTTGTAATCGGAAAGATTAACTGTTGCCATTGTTTAGTAATATTTAGTCATTTCGATATAAGAATCGGACATTCCGTTGTCGTAGTCCTGATATTTTTCGTCTATGGTGGCGAAATATTTTTTAGCTTCTGCATTTTTCTTTAATCCTAATGCCAGGATCCCCGCTTTTCTTGTGAAATAATAAGTAGTGTAAGGATCGTCTGAAGCGGAAGCTGCTTTGTCTAATAACTGCAATGCTTCGTCGTTTTTATTTAGTCCTGATTTTGCATCAGCCATAGCACCGTATTTCATAGCCATCAGCGTTTTGTTATCAGACGAAAAATCGTCTAGCAGGTCATACGCTTCCTGGAATTTTCCTTCTTTAAACTTCAGCAGACCTGCATTGTAAGCAGAAAGTTTACCGATTGCAGTACCGGAATATTCGTTATACGTTCCCAGGAATCCCGGATTCGCAGCAGATTTTCCGCCCAGTGCTTCTTTATCTTTCCCTTCAGCAAGGTTTTTCTGAGCTGCCAGGAAACTTTTTACAGCTTCCACGTTTTTAGGAGCGACAACAAATTGTTGGTAACCGAAGAAACCCAGAACTCCCAGAACAAGTAATCCGAAAACAATAGCCAAAGGCTTTGAATATTTCTCAATGAATCTTTCTGTGTTTAAAGCTTCTCTGTCAAGATCTTTAAAAAACTCAACCGTTTCTTTACCCTCTTGCTCGTTTGTAAGTTTTGCCATAAATTGTTAAAAATTGAAATGCAAATTTAATTGTTTCTGAATGATTTACAAAATACTTTCTTCGTATTATTGACGAAATTTTGTGAAATATCAATCACGACCTGTCGCATGGTGCTGTTTTTTCATAAAAAATGCTTCATGAAGCTGATTCATAAAGCATTTTATGTAAGATAAAATTTTAATATTCCAAGATATGATAGACCTCTGCGTTGAATTTTTTCAGCTTCTCTTCTCCTTTTAAATCTTTCAGACCGATCAGGAAACTGAACTGCGATACGGTTGCCCCCTGTTTTTCCACAAGTTTGGCTGCTGCTTCCGTGGTGCCGCCTGTTGCCAGGAGATCATCGTGGATAAGGATGCGCTGTCCGGGTTTAATCTGCCCTTCGCGGGTTTCGATCACCGCGCTTCCGTATTCCAGGTCATATTTTTCTGAAATCACCGGGGGCGGCAGTTTTCCTGCTTTTCTGATGAGAATGAACGGAACTTCCAGAGCCACGGCAATGGCAATCCCAAACAGATAACCGCGGCTTTCAATTCCGCATACGGCATCTACTTTTCCTTTGCTTACTGCTGCAAGATCGGCAATAACCTCTTCATATAATTTTGAATCCAGGAAAACCGGGGAGATGTCTTTGAACTGAATTCCCGGAATCGGAAAATCAGGGATATTCTCAATGGTTTCTTCCAGTTTCCGGATTAATTCCTGTGATGCCATGTTGTAATTTATGGATTGATTCTGTAGCTGGAAATTTTCCAGTCACCGTTTACATTTTTAAGTCCGAACGTTACTTTCAGGGCGGTGGTTTTACCGCTTTTATCCGTAACGTCATAGGTTGCGTTTACACTTGCCGAATTGGCATTGGAAGCGTTGGTCGTAATATTTTTTACGCTCACATTTTTTACCGATCCGAATCCTGAAGTCGGGTTGGCAAAAGATTCATAGCTTCCCCAGCTCGGGTTGCTTGCTGCACTGTAAGCTGCTTTCAGATTCTGTGAGCTGACGTTGTTTAAGAATCCTGTTACTGTCGTTTTAGGATCTGCTGCCGGTTGTTTAGGAGTGGCTGGTGTTGTAGCAGGAGTTGTGGCATTCGGATCGGTACCGGTTGCCGGGATGGTCGCATTAGGATTGTTCGGATCGATTACCGCAGGGTCTTGGGATACTGCCAAAGAATCGACTACGGGTGGAGCCGGAACTTTCAGAAGATCAGGATTTACATCTAATCCTACTTTCGTCATTTTGAATGTTTTCGCCGTTGTCTTTACGGAAACGGCGATATCAATTTTGTTATCTATCACTTTTGCTGCAGGAATGGATGAGAATTTTAAATTAAATCCTTTGAAATTATTATCCTGCATCAGGTTTTTAGCCGTTAAAAGCTTTACGCCATTACTGAACACTTCAAGAGTAGCTTCAAGGCCGGCTCCCGTAAAGGATACTGGATTTCCTGCGTTGTCAACAAGTCTCGGTATGATCTGGATAGAGGTTGGGGCGCCCAATCCGTCATCACCGGTAGGCCGGGTCGTAATGCTTAATGAATTTGCTTTTACATCGTTCGGATCGGTTTCTTTTGCCGTTTCATTACCGAAGATGTTCATTTCTCCTAAGGAAGGCGGAGCAGTACTGGCCCATTCGATTCCGTTTTTCTGGGCTACCTGGTCTGCCATTGCCATGATTTCAGGAACTTTTTTCCCATCGATCAGCTGGCCGAGCGCTTTCAGTTCGGCAACATCTCCATCTGCTTCTACCCCGAACGTCTTCAGAATATACAGCGCTTCATTGAATTTAATCTGCTGAATTGTTGGAAGACTGGCCGTCATATCATTGATACTCGACTGTAAAGTTTTGGTATTGGTAGCATCTACATGATCTTTCTTGCATGCTGTAAAAAGCAACAGGCTGAAGATGAGTAGAAAGGACAATTTTTTCATTTTTTTCCGTTTGCCACAAATTTAGTAAAAACCCTGTATGTGTAAGTGTTTTTCTTTTCTTTTTATTTATTTCTACCGGGAAGCTCGATGCTGTTGTTGTTTTGTGCAATGTGTTCTTTCATTTGTTTTTCTGCAGTTCTCATCTCTTTTGACAGGGAGAAGTCATCGGATAATTTTATGTCGGAGGAGTATTGTTCCATCATCTGTCTGATCCCTGCAAGAGGATCTTTTTTATGTTGGTCGTATTTTTCAGTAAATTTTTCTTTTGTAATTTCTTTGGAAACAAATAGTCCGGTCTGGTTCATTAAGCCTTCTACCGCTGAAGCTTCCGCAATATGATCTGTTTTCCTGTTGCCTTTCAGTTCCCAGGAATAGTTCCCTGCTTCATCGCCGATTTGTACAATTAATCCGGGCAGTCCGTAAAATTTATAAGGTCCGTCCTGAAAAGGGGATTTCTGTAGTAAACCAGGCGATCCATTTTCTTCCGCCGAAATCGGTTGTTGCTTTCTGTGTATTATAGATCCCGATCTTCTGTTTCTCATCTGAAATTTTCCAGATCAGGTTTGGATTTTCGCGGTAGGAATAATAATCCATAGAAATACGGTCCTTGTACAGCACCTCACGGATCGGGTAACTTTTTGCAATCTGATGCATAAATTGCGTACGTCTATTACCCATTCTCTTGAAATCCGGAAATCCTGTATTTGAAGCTTCTTTTATAATTACATTTGCTATCGAATCCATCTGGATATTTGTATAGGATTGATAGAGGGATCTGTTCTGATCAATATCCAATACCATCATTTCTTTTTCCAGCTTTGCAGAATCCTTATTGGGTTTATAGGTTAATTCATAGAAAAACCGGTTTGCAGAATTCTGTGCATTGAATAAAGCTATTGTCGTAAGCAGGATGATTTGCAGTACTTTTTTCATTGTAGAAGTTTTTAGAAGGTTATAGTTAATTTTTTGTGTAGAGTGCATTGATGTTCTGTTTTTCTTTCAGTTCTTCTTTTAAAAAGGAAGCAAGAGCATTCTGCATATCCGGAAAAGAAGGGTTTTCCCAATAGTTTGAGGTATAATAACTTCTGTTGATGTCGAATTTTATTTTATCCTCATGCTTGTCATCACCGGAATCGAATGCGGTCGGATAGAAATTAGTATAAACGTTAACGACGTTATATATCGGTTCTTTTTTGTATTTCAGCTTCATTGATGAGGTTTCTCTGTATTCCAGCAGATCTTCCAGTTGTTTTGGGGAATTCCCGGTATAGATGATATCGGTACTGTTTCTGGCATCAAAAATATGGTAGCCGAATATTGCGAAGCCTTTTTCCTGAAGACGTTCTTCTTTAATTTCAATTTTATCTCTTTCTCCATTTTCCGATTTATAGAAAATTGGGTTCTTGGTCTTTTTATGCGAATTAATATTTACCAGTCCTTTCATTTGAGGAACATGCATATAGATGGCGTAGTCCCAGGAAGAAAATTTCTGGGGATCCCATTCCGGTTTCGGCATTCTGAAAATACGGTACTGTTCAATCCGGGTGCTTTTCAGTTTTTTGGTTTTACGGTCAAAAATATAGGTGATAATTCCATCGGCATATCCGTGTATGGTATTGTTGAGCGTGGCATAAGTGGTAAAGTTTCCTTTCATGTAGACGTACTTTCCCGATTTATTTTTTCTGATAGGTATCGTGTCAAGGTCTTTTACCGGGTTATTGATTTTAGTAATGGGCTGATCGAAATCGTAAGTCATAGAAACTTTTGGCAGCGGTGAAGCAGTTTTCTCAGAAACGGAGGTGATGCTCCGTGCATGGATCAGGCTGTACAATGTGATCATTAAGAATAGCAGTGTACTTTTTTTCATAGGATATTATTTATTGTTGATTGAATGTACATCTATAAGACAACTTAAAAAGCAAAAAGGTTTCAAACAATGAATATTTATTGTAAAATAAAAAGACTGATGGGTACTCATCAGTCTTTTCGGTTACATTCCGATAAATTCTATGAAAGGATAATTAAAATTTAGGTATTTAGAAAATCTTTTCGGTGCACTTTTTAGAATTAAATGCTGAAAAAGACAGGCCTATTACTTTTGATTGGGCTTTTCTTTCAGATCCTCTTTGAAAAAGCTGCTGAAAACAGGCTGCATATTCGGGAAATCAGGGTCTTCCCAATATTTTGTAGTGTAGTGGCTGCTGTTGATGTCAAACTGCATCTTCTCTATTTTCTCATTACCGAAATCTATATCGATAGGATAAAAATTATTGTAAATGGTAATATCATTATATTGAGGTTCGCTTTTGTGTTTTAATTTAACAAATTCGATGCGGTTATACTCCAGTAGGTCTCTGAGTTTCTTTTGTGAATTTGGAACATATGAAATATTAAGAATATTTTTAGCATCAGAAATACGATATCCCAGAAATCCCATCTCTTCATCATTGGTGATTTCCGTAAGTTCGATCTGGTCTTTCTTTTCGCTTTTCAGTTCTTTGAAAACAATATCTTTAATGGTTTTATAACCATCAACATTTTCGATGTTTTTTAATTTCGGAACTTTTAAAAACATTCCGTAATCCCAGGAAGAAAGTTTTTTACGGTCCATTTCTGCATTCTCCAGCCTGAAGATCCGATACTGTTCGACCTGCGTACTTTTCAGCTTTTTTGTTTTGTTATCAAAAATATAGGTCACAATTCCGTCTGCGTAGGAATTCAATTTATTGTTAAGGGTAACATAGGCATTGAAGTTTCCTTTCACAAAAATATATTTTGCCGGTTTCTCCTTTTTTACAACAACGGTCTCGATATCTTTAATCCGGTCATTAATTTTAATCACGTCGTGATTAAAATCCGAGTAGGCTAATGTGGCGACAGAGATATTATCATATACCAGCTGGAATTTTTCCTGCTCCGGCTTTAAGGATTGTTTATTGATTTTACCATCAATATCCGAGAATGCTACAATGCTTCCGTCTTTCGCGAAAACCGAAACTTTGGGCAAAGGTTTATTGGTCTTTTCTGAAATAAAAGTAATGCTTTGTGCATGGGCAAAGTGCAATAATAAAACAAAAAGGAAGAAGAAGATTTTTTTTGTCATGGTGGTTTTGGTTTAATTAGTATTTAACTTCATGTAAGTTCTACTCATAAGACAACCAAAAACCCAAAAAGGTTGCACAGCTTTGCTTTTTTTTCGCGTTAACACAAAAAAAAGACTGATCGTTATGATCAGTCCTTTGTTTTTATCTTGTTATCAGCGTTCCTTAGAAAGGATACTCATAAATTTCAGATTCATGTAAGTAAGGGTTTCCTGTAGGGATAAGTTTAAGTTTAGATAATGCAGAAAGCACGGTAAACATAAATAATCCAACCACAAAAAGGATAGCTCCTAAAATCAGGATAAATACTTCTGGCGTTTTCCAGTATGGTCCTACCGTTCCAGGCATTACCATGTTGAAGTAATCCAGGATATGCCCGCAGATCACTACGATAGCCATAATTGTCACCACTTTGTAGTTTCTCTTGATGCTGCTGCTCACCAATACCAATAACGGTAATAAGAAGTTTACGATAAGCATCGGTAAGAAAGTAGGAGAGTAGTGCTGGAATCTTCCGAAGAAATAATTTACCTCTTCCGGAATGTTCGCATACCAGTATAGCATGAACTGTGCAAACCAGGTATACGTCCAAAGCATACTTGTAGCAAATAAGAATACTCCTAAATCGTGTAAGTGGTTATCGTTGAACTGAGGAAGAAATCCGTTTTTCTTCAAATAAACACTTAAAAGGATAATCACTGCAATACCACTTGAAAGGCAGCTCACCATAGAATACCAGATATACATGGTAGAATACCAGTGAGGGTCGATGGACATCAACCAGTCCCAAGCCCAAGCCGCAGAAGCAAATCCGAAGAATGCGATATATCCTACTGCCCATCTGTAAAGCATCTGATATTCTGTTCTTGATTTTGTTTCGTCAACTTTTTTAGACTGAGCTTTCAGCTTCCATGAGAAGAAAGAAGCACCCAATACATAGATGAAAGTTCTTACAGCATAGAAAGGAATATTTAAGAAAATTCTCTTTTCAAATAAAATCACGTCAAAATGAGGTGAGTTAGGATCGGTAAGCTCCGGATCCATCCAGTGGAACAGGTGTCCCTGGTGGGTAATGTTCAGAAGCATCAGGATGATAAGGATCGCACCACCGTAAGGAATATAAGAAGCAATTGCTTCCATTACTCTGGTAATGATGATCGGCCATCCTGCGTGGGCAGCGTGCTGAATAGAATAGAAGAATAATACGCAGCAGCTTACGCCGAAGAAAAATACAGCTACAAAATGTATGGCCGCTAAAGGCTGGTTGTGTACCTGAAGTTCAGCATGCTCAAGGTGAGCCGCATGATCCTGAGGACCTACCATTTCACTTGAGTGCGTAGGAGCGTCATGACCTGAAGCATGAACCGCTTCCATCATGTGTTCTATTTTCTCCGTAGTAATTCCTTTATTTAAAAAGAAACCGATACCAAACAGAACTAAACCTACAACAAGAAGGATTATAGAAGTTGATTTTAATTTTGGTGAAAAACTATACATTTCTTTTCTTATTTTTTAGTTTCGGTAGTCGTTTCTGGTTTCGCTGCAGCAGTAGCCGGAGCTGCAGTTGCCGTAGTGGCTGTAGCTGTAGCGGTTGCAGCAGCAGGTGCGGCAGCGCCTTTTTTGAAGGCATTCATTACATACATCGCCACTCTCCATCGGTCTCCTGCGTTCAATTGTCCCGCATAAGATCCCATCGCGTTTCTACCGTTTGTTATTACATAATGAACAGATCCTACAGTGATTTCTCTGTCAGCATAGTTCGGTACACCGGAGAAAGCTCCCGATTGTACGATTGGCCCTTGTCCGTCTCCACCTACACCGTGACAAGCTGAACAGGTTTTCTCAAAAAGGTTTTTACCTCTTTCAAGATCCTTTGCTGCATTGGCAGGATTCAGGGGAGAAGTGGTTACGGTTTTGGAAGCGTCGTAACCTGCATTATACTGATCCGGTGTTTTAGGAAGCAAAGCTTCTTCGAAAATACCGTCTTTGTTCTGTGGAACAGATCCTTCTACGGGAGTAAGTCCTGTGGCTCCGTTATTTCTTACAAAAGCAGGGATCTCATTTTCATGGTCCGAATAGGCATCCTGAGCTTTCATCAATGGATCGTAAGCTACCGGGAAATACATGTCCGGGAAATAGACCAGCGGAGTATTGTCTTTCGGTCCGCAAGAGTTAAGTAAAACGGTTGTTAAACCTAAAACTGCTGTAATTCTTAATACATTCTTTTTCATTTTAAGCATCTTTAACAGTTATTTCTTCAACTCCGGTTTCGATAAGCAACTGCTTTACAGATTCTACATCTTCCGTTACAAATTCCATCATGAATTTATCATCCGTTGTTCTCGGATCTGGGTTTTGTGCAGGCGCTCCCGGATACATTTTGTTTCTTACCAAGAAAGTTAATGACATCATGTGAGCGGCACAGAATACCATAAGCTCGAACATTGGTACTACGAAAGCCGGCATGTTGTGTCCCCAGTCGAAAGCTGGTTTACCACCGATATTCTGCGGCCAGTCGTGGTTCATCACGTACCATGTTAAAGTAGCTCCAATCGTTACTCCATAAAGAGCATAAAGAAAAGCGGCATCAGAAATTCTTGTTTTCTTCAAACCTAAAGCTTTGTCTAGCCCGTGAACCGGAAACGGAGTATATACTTCGTTAATTGCGATTCCTTTATCGTTGAATGCCTTAACGCCGTTCATCAAATCGTCGTCGTCGGCATAAAGTCCGTATACAATTTTAGTGGTGCTCATCTCCTTCTTTTGCTTTATAAGTTTCACCTGAGATTTTCAAAATCGATTTTAATTCGGCCTGTGCGATTACAGGGAATGTTCTTGCATATAATAAGAATAATACA